>DASYCS010000173.1:0-7510 GCA_036500025.1 Mesorhizobium sp.
CATGTGCGGCCCGCGGCAGAGGTCGAACCAGTCGCCCTGGGCATAGATCTTGAGATCCTGGTCCTCGGGAATGGCGTCGATCAATTCCAACTTGTAAGCCTCGCCCTTGTCGGAAAATACCTTCCTGGCTTTCTCGCGCGACCACACTTCCTTGGTGAACGGCTTGTTGCGGCCGATGATTTCACGCATCTTCTTTTCGATGATTGGAAAATCATCGGGCGAGAAAGGTTCGTTGCGGGCGAAATCATAATAAAACCCGTTCTCGATCACCGGTCCGATGGTAACCTGCGTTCCCGGCCAAAGCTCCTGCACCGCCTCGGCAAGCACATGCGCCGCATCGTGGCGGATAAGCTCCAACGCGCGCGGGTCGTCGCGCGTCACGATCTCGACCTGGCCGGACGCGCCGAGCGGATCGGAAAGATCGCGCAGCGTGCCGTCCATCGCATAGGCGACGGCTTTCTTGGCCAAGGATTTCGAAATGGATTCAGCCAGTTGCGCACCCGTCGTCGCCGCATCGTAGACGCGGACCGAACCATCGGGAAATGCAAGGGAAACTTCGGACATCGGTTTTCTCCTATCCAGTCCCGCAAACGAGCGCGGGTGGCGATATGCCGGATGCGTCCGGCGACGAGCGGTGTTTTAGTCAGCCAGTTCGGGCGCGTAAAGGCGCGATCCAGTCAGTTTCCGGCGCCGTGCGACTTTTTTCCGACAAGCCAGTACCGCCACGGCGTAAACCAGCGATAGCGAGGCTCCAGCACCTCCGGCACGCGGTCGATGCCGTGGGTGCCGCCCGGCCCGCAGCGCATGACGCGAAAGAGTCCCATCCAGCCGCCTGCCCAAAGGCCGTGGCGGGCGATCGCTTCATGCGCATATTCCGAGCAGGTCGGCAAATGCCGGCATGAATTGCCGACGAACCCCGAAAGCGTCAGCTGGTAGAGGCGCACCATCGACGTGCCGACCAACCGGCCGGGCGTCTTGCGCCATGGGCCGGCCCAGTTGCGGCCGGCCGGTGCGCCGCGTTTCGACAGCGGCACGGAATGGTCCTTACACACGCTTTTCGCCTCAAATTCTTTATGTAACCGCAAGGCTTCACCGTCAAACGAGGGTGAACAGTCTGTGCACCCTCGTCAATTAGGTCGGCGGCTTTGAACCCCTATCTAATCTTTCAACTTGCCTGCATCCAGTTTTCGCATCTATCGAAGCGTTCTTTTCGGGCGCAGGCATTTCGCAACAGTGTCGCAAAGCCGCAGTTGGCCGGCCGGCGAACAAAGGAAACAATAGCATGTCGGACCATGTCGAACTCGGACTGGATACATTTGGCGACGTTACATTCGGCCCGGATGGCAAAATGCTTTCGCAGGCTGAGGTTATTCGAAATGTCGTCGCCCAAGCCGTGCTGGCCGACGAAACCGGCGTCGATTTCATCGGCGTCGGCGAGCATCACCGCGACGATTTCGCGGTTTCGGCCCCTGAAACCGTGCTCGCCGGAATTGCCGGCAAGACCAACAGGATACGTCTGGGTTCGGCTGTCACCGTCTTAAGCTCGGACGACCCCATCCGGGTCTTTCAGCGTTTCTCGACCCTGGACGCTTTGTCGAACGGCCGTGCCGAAGTCATTCTCGGCAGAGGGTCGTTTACTGAATCCTTTCCGCTGTTCGGCTTCCGGCTCAACGACTACGAAAAACTGTTTTCCGAAAAGCTCGACCTGTTTGCAGCCTTGCTGAAGCAGGAGCCGGTCACCTGGGAAGGCACGACGCGCCCGCCGCTTTCCAACCAAAGCGTCTATCCGCCGATTGAAAATGGCACGCTGAAGGCCTGGATCGGCGTTGGCGGCAGCCCTGAATCGGTCATCCGCGCAGCCCGTTACAGGCTACCGCTCATGCTCGCCATCATCGGCGGCGATCCCAAGCGGTTCAGGCCCTACGTCGATCTTTATCACGACGCGCTGAAACAGCTGGAAGCGCCGTCCCTGCCCATCGGCGTCCATTCCCCCGGCCACATCGCCGACACCGACGAGCAGGCGCGCGAGGAATTGTGGCCGAGCTACAAGGCGATGCATGACCGCATCGGCAAGGAGCGCGGCTGGGGACCGACGACGCCCGCCAATTTCAACTCCGAGGCCGACATGGGTTCGCTCTATGTTGGCTCGCCCGAAACCGTCGCCCGCAAGATCGCCCAGACGGTCAAGGCGCTCGGCCTGGCGCGCTTCGACATGAAATATTCCTCCGGCCCGCTGCCGCATGAAAAACTGATGCGCAGCATCGAGCTTTACGGCGCCAGGGTCATTCCCATGGTCCGCGACCTGTTGGCCTGAAACGCCCGGACCCATGGGCAGCTTACATTTTGCTTGCTGCCCATACGTTCGGCGCTCAGGCCGCCCGTTCGGCGTCTTTCTTCTCGATCTGGTCGAGCGCGTCGACTACGGCGTCGAAGGTCAGCAAGGTGGAGGCATGGCGCGCCTTGTAGTCGCGTACCGGCTCCAGATATTTGAGGTCGGCGAACCGACCCTCGGGCGGCGGCCCGTTTTCCTTCAGCATCTTCAGCATGGTTTCGCGCACCGCGCGCAGTTCTTCCGCGCTCGCGCCCACCACATGCTCGGCCATGATGGAGGACGATGCCTGGCCGAGCGCGCAGGCTTTCACATCATGGGCGAAATCGGTGACGACGCCATTATCCACCGCAAGATCGACGGTAACGGTGGACCCACATAATTTTGAATGTGCCTTGGCCGTCGCATCGGGGCGTTCGAGCCGGCCTATCCGCCCGATATTGCCGGCAAAACTCAGAATTTTCGCGTTATAGACATCGTCGATCATGATTTTCCGCTTTCTCGCCGCCCGGCGAACAGCGATTGCCGCTTGTGTATCTTTTATTCGCAATGGCAAATCATATATAGTGTTGGTGTTCCTGGAACGGCAAGGCGACTTGCACATCGATGTTCCGGGAACCATGTCACGCCGCTTTCGGGCCGTATTCAGGCGATCCGCGAAAGGCTGTGGTCCGTTTAACTCGTCCCTCCTGTGAGGGGGACTACGGGAGACGCCTTCTATGGACGTTATCATCAACAAGCCCCGGCCCGATGCCGCCTATATGGAAAAGCCGATAACCGACCGCCCAAGCCAGGCCGAGGTCGAAGCGGCGGTGCGCGTGCTTCTGCGCTGGACCGGCGACGATCCGGGCCGCGAGGGCCTGATCGACACGCCAAAGCGCGTGGCCAAGGCCTATCGCGAAATGTTCGGCGGCTACGACATGTGCCCGGCCGACGAGCTTGGCCGCACCTTCGAGGAGGTTGCCGGCTATGACGACCTCGTCATCGTCAAGGACATTCAGTTTCATTCGCATTGCGAGCACCACATGGTGCCGATCATCGGCAAGGCGCATGTCGGCTACCTGCCCGATGGCAAGGTGGTCGGCCTGTCCAAGATTATCCGCGTCGTCGAAATCTTCGCCCATCGCCTGCAAACGCAGGAGGCGATGACCGCGCAGATCGCCGGCGTCATCCAGGACGTTCTCAACCCGCGTGGTGTCGCCGTGATGCTGGAGGCCGAGCATATGTGCATCGCCATGCGCGGCATTCGCAAGCAGGGATCGACGACGCTGACCTCCACCTTCACCGGGGTCTTCAAGGATAATCCGGAAGAACAGGCGCGCTTCATCAGCATGGTTCGCGGCGGCTAGGCACGGCCGCGCAAGACAAGGACCGGCAATGTCGGCGTTAGAGTTTCCCAGCCCATCGGCCGACAAGAAGGTTCTGGAAGAAGGCGCCGTCTTCTCGCCGCGCTTCGACGCCGGCGGGCTGGTCACCGCCGTCGTCACCGATGCCGACGACGGCATGGTTCTGATGGTCGCCCATATGAATGCGCAGGCATTGGCGCTGACGCTTGAAACAAAGGTCGCTCATTACTGGTCGCGCTCGCGTTCGGCCCTTTGGAAGAAGGGCGAGACCTCGGGCAATGTGCAGCAGGTCATCGAAATCCGCACCGACTGCGATCAGGACGCCGTGTGGCTTCGCGTGAAAGTGTCAGGCCACGACGCAACCTGTCACACCGGCCGGCGTTCCTGCTTCTATCGGATGGTGGGCTTGCATGATGGCGCGGGGACGCTTGCCATCAGTGACGGCCAGGTGCTGTTCGATACGGAAAAGACGTATCGCAAGTCACCATAACGGGTCGATTGTCCCGGACCTTAATTCATGATTTCGATACGGGACGAATGCTAGGATGATTGCGGGACAAGGGAGATCGTGATGCTCGACTGGGCGTCATTGCGCGGCAGATCGGACCTGCGGGAGGCTAACGGCCCCTCGTCCCCGGATGGTGCCAGCGACGGCAAGCCTGCGAAACAGACCGGCATCGCACTGGCGCTGGGCGGCGGATGCGCGCGCGGCTGGTCGCATATCGGCGTGCTTCGCGCCTTGGACGAAGCCGGCATCGAAGTATCGATGATCGCGGGAACTTCCATCGGCGCGCTGGTTGGCGGCTGTTATCTCGCCGGCAAGCTTGACCAGCTTGAGGAATTTGCCCGCAGCCTCACCAAGCGTCGCATCTTCGGCCTGCTCGACCTCAATCTGCGCGGCAACGGCCTTTTCGGCGGAATGAAGCTGGATGCGCGGCTGCGCGAGCATTTGAACGGCATCCGCATCGAGGATTTGCCCAAACCCTTCGTTTGCGTCGCCGCTGAAATCCGCACCGGCCATGAGATCTGGTTGTCCAGCGGTTCGCTGGTCACCGCCATGCGGGCGTCTTACGCGCTCCCCGGCGTCTTCGAGCCGGTAACCTGTAACGGCCGCGTCCTGGTCGACGGCGCGCTGGTGAACCCGGTTCCCGTCTCGATCTGCCGCGCTTATGAACAGCCGCTGGTCGTGGCGGTCAATCTCAGCCACGACAATTTCGGCCGCTCGGCCGTTATCCGCCACAGCGCCGGCGAATTGCTGGTGCAGCATGATGTGCCCGCCCCCCCGCATCATCAAAGCGATGCGCAGGCCAAGGAAAGCCGCCTCGGCATTACCGGCGTCATGGTGGAAGCCTTCAACATCATTCAGGACCGCATTTCGCGTGCGCGGCTGGCGGGCGACCCGCCGGACATGTCCCTGCACCCCAAGCTTGGCCATATCGGCATGACCGAATTCTACCGCGCCGATGAAGCCATCCGCCTCGGCTATGAAGTCACCATCGGCCAGTTGGAAGAACTGAAGCGGCTGCAAGCGGTTCTGGTTTAACGAAACCCCTGGCAAAACGGCGCCGGTTTTTCCATTCGGATCGCGCGAGACGACGCAACCGCAAGAAGCGGACAGCGCTAGGCGGGTGCGGCGTCGATAATCCTGAACTGCACTGTCCTGTTGCCGTTCCAGTAATTGCCCGACAGCGAACCGGCGATATGGATGGTCTGGCCCCGGCTTTTGAACAGGAAGTCGCCCAGCGGCGTGTCCGCAGCCCGAAAGGCGACCGCCTGCACCCGCCCGCCGCTCTCCGATTGCAGATCGACGCGGATGTGATTTGTCCCGATCAGCCTGGCATCGGCGATGCGATGGCGCGGCAGAGCAAATATCGGCGCGACATGCCCTGCCCCGAAGGGCCCGGCCTTTTCAAGCCCATCCAGCAGATCGAGCGTCGCGCCCTCCGCGGCAAGCGCTGCATCTATATGCAGCGCCTCCTCGTCTTGAAGGCGAAACACGTCGGTGGCGGCCCGCTCCTCGAAGAATGCCCTAAGCTCTCCCAGCTTTTCCCGCTCCACCGTGATGCCGGCTGCCATCGCATGGCCGCCGCCCTTGACGATCAGCCCGGCTTCGGCGGCGGAACGCACCAGCCGGCCAAGGTCGAAACCGGCAACCGAGCGCCCCGAACCGGTGCCAATGTCGGAAGAATTGAAGGCGATGGCAAAGGCAGGCCGCCGCGCATGATCCTTGAGCCGCGAGGCAAGCAGCCCGACAATGCCGGGATGCCAAGTGTCGCTGGCCGTGACGATGACGGCCGGGCCGTTGCCGCCGGCCAGTTCCGCATCGGCTTCCGCGCGGGCCTGCGCCAGCATCTCCTGCTCCATCGCCTGCCGCTCCTGATTGAGCCGGTCGAGCGTTTCGGCAATGGTGCGCGCCTCAACGGGATCGTCGGTAGCAAGCAGGCGACTGCCGAGCGCGGCATCGCCGATGCGCCCGCCGGCATTGATGCGCGGGCCGATCAGGAAGGCGAGGTGAAACGGCGCGACCGGCTCGCCGATACGCGCCACCCGCGCCAGCGCCACCAGCCCGACATTCTTTTGCTGCCGAACGACCTGCAAGCCTTTGACGACGAAGGCGCGGTTCACGCCGATGAGAGGCACCACGTCGCAGACGGTCGCCAGCGCCACCAGATCGAGCAGGCCGAGCAGATCCGGCTGGGCTTTTCCCGGCAACCTGCCGCGCAGGACTTTCGCCGTCTGCACCAATGTCAGGAAAACCACCCCGGCAGCGCATAAATGCCCTTGGCCGGAGAGATCGTCCTCGCGGTTCGGATTGACGATGGCCGACGCCGCCGATGGCAGCGGCCCGCCAACCTGATGATGGTCGAGCACGACGACATCGGCGCCGACAGCCTTTGCCGCATCGATGGAAACGGCGCTGTTGGTGCCGCAATCGACGGTGACGATAAGGCTGGCCCCGCGTGAAACAAGCTCTCGCATCGCCTCCGGGTTAGGCCCGTAACCCTCGAAAATGCGGTCGGGAATGTAGATTTCGCTTGGTACGTCGAAATGGTCGAGAAATCGCTTGAGAAGCGCCGACGAAGCCGCGCCATCGACATCGTAATCGCCGAAAATCGCTACCTTTTCACGCCCGATCACCGCATCCGCGATACGCGATGCGGCTCTTTCCATGTCGGTCAGGGATGCCGGGTCGGGCAGAAGCGCGCGTATCGTCGGATCGAGGAACCGTGCCGCCTCGGCAGCCGTGACCCCGCGCCCGGCCAGCACCCGCGCCACGATATCCGGCATGCCTTCCCCCTGGGCGATGGCAAGCGCCACCATGTCCTGCCGCTCGTTCAGCCGATGTTCCCAAGAAACACCGGTTGCCGAGCGCCTGACATTGAGGAAATAGCGTTTTTCGCCGCTCATGCGGCGCATCCGTGAATCGTCATGCCCTACTTTAGGCGACGCCACGCCGCGACGGTATCGGAATCTGGCCGACCCCGCCGTTTGGCGGCGGTCCTATGGTGGAAATGACGGCGCGATAAAGCGCCGTCATTTCCACACCGAAGCCGGCGATCAGTACCAGCGGCGGCCGTTGGAACTGGAGGATTGGACGACCAGTATCCCGAGCATGAAACCGATCACGCCCCCCAGCGCCAATGCACTGGAGACGGTGCCGGGATTTTGCTGCACGGTTTCGGAGACCGATTGGGCTCTCGTCCGCAACTGCCTGGCGGCGCGCGATGCGCCTTCGGATGCGCTGTCGTACCAACCGGAGGCCTGTTCGGAAACATCCTCGGCCCGCTCCGCCATCGTCTTGTTCATCCTGTTCATTTCGCGGCGCAGTTCGGCG
>DASYCS010000174.1:0-2338 GCA_036500025.1 Mesorhizobium sp.
GGTTGAAGGAATTGTCCTTCTCGAAGCACCATGCGTTGAGGCAGATGGCGATGTCGTAGGCCAGCATGTCCCAACAGGCGAAGTAGAAATCGATCAACCCGGACAGATTCTTGCCGAGAAAAAAGACGTTATCGGGAAACAGGTCGGCATGAATGACGCCTTTCGGCAGGTCGGCCGGCCATTCTTTTTCGAGTGCGGCGAGATCGGCCTCGACCTCGCGCGCCAAGCCCGGTTCCACCTCGTCGGCGCGCGCCGCCGCCCGGTCCCATAGCGGCCGCCACCCGTCCACCGAGAGCGCGTTGGTGCGCCGCAGGGAAAAATCCTGGCCCGCCAGATGCATGGCCGCCAGCGACTTTCCCACTTCGCGGCAATGCTCGGCCGTTGGCCGGCGAGTCCATATGCCTTCGAGAAAGGTAACGATTGCCGCCGGGCGGCCGGCCAGTTCGCCGATGATCCGGCCATCCTTGCGCTGCACCGGCAACGGGCAGTTGATGCCCTTGTCGTTCAGGTGCTGCATCAGGCCGATAAAGAAGGGCAGGTCGTCGCGGTTCACCCGCTTTTCGTAGAGGGTGAGGATATAGGCCCCCTTCGAGGTGTGCAGCAGGAAGTTGGAATTCTCCACCCCTTCGGCGATGCCCTTGTAGGAAAGCAGTTCGCCGATCGGGTAACCGTCGAGGAACCCGGCCAGCTCGACTTCGGAAATATCGGTGTAGACGGCCATCAGGCGTTTCCGTTGACGAATGCCATGTCGGCCGGTGTCAGTTCCACGTCGCGCAGCACCCGCATGACGGGGAAATCCTCGGTTTCGGTGGCGGTGATCGCAAGATCGACGGAAACATCGAAGCGGGCGCGGAAGGCCTCGATGATCTCGTCGACGATGATCTCTGGCGCCGATGCCCCCGCCGAAAGGCCTAGTGTGGCAATGCCGCCAATGTCATTCCACGGAATTTCCGAAGCGCGTTGTACCAGCAGCGACATTTTCGCGCCGGCGCGCTCGGCCACCTCGACGAGGCGCCGCGAATTGGACGAGTTCGGCGCGCCGACGATGAGGTACAAATCCGCGCCGGCGGCGGTTTCCTTTACCGCCTCCTGCCGGTTGGTGGTGGCATAGCAGATCGATTCCGCCGCGGGCGCCTGCAAATGCGGGAACCGCTGCCGAAGCGCGCGGATGATGCCGGCGGTATCCTCGACCGACAGCGTGGTCTGCGTGACGAAGCCCAGCGTCGCTGGGTCGGCAGGCGTGAAGGTGGCCGCATCCGCCTCGGTCTCGATCAGCGTCACCGCGCCTTCGGGCAACTGGCCCATCGTGCCGATCACTTCGGGGTGGCCGGCATGGCCGATGAGCAGGACATGGCGGCCCTGCCGCTGATGGCGCATGGCCTGCTTGTGGACCTTGGAGACCAGCGGGCAGGTGGCGTCCAGATAGAAAAGATTGCGCGCGACCGCATCGGCCGGCACGGATTTCGGCACGCCATGCGCGGAAAACACCACCGGGCTTTCGCGATGCTCGTCCGGAATTTCCGAAAGCTCCTCGATGAACACCGCGCCGAGGTTTTGCAGGCCCTCGACGACATAGCGGTTATGAACGATCTCGTGGCGGACATAGACCGGGCGGCCATATTTCTTCAGCGCCAGAACGACGATCTGGATGGCGCGGTCGACGCCGGCGCAGAAGCCGCGTGGCTGGCAAAGCCTGATGGTCAAAGGCGGTTTGGTTTGAAGCATGATGTCCGTAACAGGGCTGTCGGATCGGTGTCGGCCCCGAAATGGGACGCCGGGCGATGCCCTGTCAAGGGCTGGCGCCTCATTGCGGCTTTGCGGGACGCCTTAGCCAGAAGAACATGACGCCGACAAGTGCCGCCGCCAGCCCATACCAGGTGAATATATATTGCAAGTGGTTGTTGGGCAGGTCGATGAGGGTGACACCGCCAATCGGCAGCCCGCCGGGATTGGCTGCGTTGTTGGCGTCGATGAAAATGGGCGCCAGCCGGTAGCCGGCAGGCAGCCCGGCGGTGGCGGCCATGACATCACGGTCCTTCCAGTAGAAGATGTTCTTCACCGGATCGTTGTCGGGGACCATGCTGGACGGCTTGCCGAAGAGCGGGTTACGGGCAAGCCCGGTGATGGTGACCTTGCCTGCGACCTGGCCCTGGGGCCGCTTGGCAGCATCCTTAAGCTCGTAAGGCACGAAGCCACGGTTGACGAGCAGATAGCGGCCATCGTCGAGATGCAGCGGCGTATAGACATCGAAGCCCGACGCGCCGTCCCAGGTGGCGAAGAAATGCCGCTCCGCTTCATGCACGAAGGTGCCGGTCACCGTCACCGGCATATAGTCGAC
>DASYCS010000175.1:0-1886 GCA_036500025.1 Mesorhizobium sp.
AGCGCTATGAATTGCCGATGAGCGAGGTTTCCAAAAAGGGCGGCAGCGCCGTCCTGTTGCAGGCGGTCGGCAAGGACGGCCTGCCTGGACCTATCCTTGGCGCGGCGATGATCCGCAAGCCATAGAGGCTTCGCCTCCGTCTACCTGATTTCGTGTTTGAATGGGCCGAAGGCTTTTCCGCTTTCGGCCCCTTATTTTTTAGTGGTAGCCGATGTCGGCGCGCACCTTGCCGCGGAACACCCAATAGGACCAGCCCGTATAGACCAGGATTACCGGCAGCAGGAACAGGGTGCCGACCAGCAGGAAGGCCTGCGTCGAGCTGGATGAAGCGGCTTCCCACAAGGTGAAGGTGTGCGGGACGATGAACGGCCACAGGCTGATGGCGATTCCCAGATAGGACAGGGCGAACAGGATGACGGCGCCGATGAACGGCCCGGCATGCGAGTCGCCCGACAGCGAGCGCCAGACCAGGAAAGCCGTCAGCAGCGTCACCAGCGGGATCGGCGCCAGGATCACGATGTTCGGCCACGAGAACCAGCGTTCGGCTATCTCGGTGCTGACCAGCGGCGTCCACAGGCTGACGATGGCGACGCCGGCCAGCACCGCGATCAGGCTGATGCGGCCGTGCTTGCGGGCGCGTTTCTGGATGTCGCCTTCGGTCTTGAGGATCAGCCAGCCGGCGCCCAGCAGCGAATAGCCGAAAACGAGCGCCACGCCCGTCAGCAATGAAAAGGGCGTCAGGAAATCGAGTGAAGTGCCGACAAAATGGCGGCCTTCGATCTTGAAGCCCTGGATGTAGGAGCCGAGCATGACGCCTTGCGCGAAGGTGGCGATGGCGGAGCCGTAGGCGAAGCCGTGGTCCCAGAACGTCTTGTGTTCGACGTCGCGGAAGCGGAACTCGAAGGCGACGCCCCGGAACACCAGCGCCAAAAGCATGACCAGCACCGGGAAATAAAGCGCCGGAACGATGATGGCGAAGGCAAGCGGGAAGGCGGCCAGCAGGGCGAGGCCGCCGAGCACCAGCCAGGTCTCGTTGCCGTCCCAGATCGGGGCGATCGAGTTCATCACCAGGTTG
This sequence comes from Mesorhizobium sp., assembly GCA_036500025.1. Classification (GTDB taxonomy): domain Bacteria; phylum Pseudomonadota; class Alphaproteobacteria; order Rhizobiales; family Rhizobiaceae; genus Mesorhizobium. Next base: position 1,076 of record DASYCS010000175.1, read on the forward strand.
CGCGATTGCAGGTCCGGCTCGAAGCCGTAGAGGATGCCGACGCCGAGGTCAAAGCCATCCAGCAGCACGTAGAAGAAGATGCCGGCGGCGAGGATCAGCGTCCAGACGGGGACGAAGCTCAGCATGTGATCCATCATGCTTCTCCCTTGCTGTGCAGTTCGACGGTGATCGGCTGGCTCGGCCGGCCGCCTTCGATCGTCGGCGTGTCGTCAGCCGAACCGGCTTGCGGACCCTTGCGGATGATGCGGAACATGATGAGCGCGCCGGCGGGGAAAATGATGAGATAGACCGCCATGTAGAACAATAGCGAGGTAAGGACATCCCATCCGGTCAGCGACGGCGAAACCGCGTCGGCCGTTCGCAGCAGGCCGTAGACCACCCAGGGCTGGCGCCCCACCTCGGTGGTGGTCCAGCCGGCGATGACGGCGACGAAACCCATCGGCCCCATGAACAGGCAGGCGCGAAGGAAGTTGGGGCTGTCGAACAGCCGCCCGCGCCAGCGCAGCCACCAACTGGAAGCGACCAGGACGAGCATCAATATTCCGATGCCGACCATGGCGCGGAAGGCAAAGAAGGGAAGCGCCACCGGCGGGCGTTGGTCCGGCGGAAAATCCTTCAGGCCCTTCACCGTGCCATTGAGGCTGTGGGTGAGGATCAGGCTGCCGAGCTTCGGTATCTCGACGGTGAAGCGGTTGGCTTCGGCGGTGTCGCTGGGAATGGTGAAAAGCACCAGCGGCATTTCGGTGGTCGTTTCCCAAAGCGCCTCCATCGCCGCCAGCTTGGCCGGCTGATGTTCCAGCGTGTTGAGACC
>DASYCS010000176.1:0-2520 GCA_036500025.1 Mesorhizobium sp.
AAATGCGCGGACCGACCCCGCCCAACACTTACAAGCTGGTGATGCGCGAATCCCGCTTTCACGGCGTGGAGGCTATCCGCCTCCTCCCCATCGACGGCAGGAACAAATACGGGCGCGACGGCCTGCTTGCCCACACCTACATGCTTCGCGGCGGGCGCGGCCAATCCAATGGCTGCGTCGTCTTCGAGGAGTATGACCGCTTCCTGAAGGCGTTCAAGAAGGGCAAGATTTCCCGCCTCGTCGTCGTGCCGGGCCGCTCGCGTGGCGGCACCCGCATCGCCAAAAACGGCCAGGGCGCCTAAAATTCTAGAGCGGCTGGCTTCGGTAAGCCGCTTCAAAATTGCCTAATCGGCCTTTTTCTCGCCCTTTTCACCGGCCGCCACGATGTCGCCGCTGGTAAACAAGATTTCCTTTAGTTCGACCCGCCAGTCCGACTTCTTGCGCAGAAGAAACTCCAAATCCATGCCGAAATGCTTGAATTCTTCCTTCTGGGCGTTCTGCATGATGGCGCGCGCCTGAGCGTCCTTTTCCACCGATATGCGCTGCTCATACCAGTTGATCGCTTCCGCCTCCTCGATCAGCGAGGTGACCATGCGGGCAAAGGTCCTTGTCTCGGCCGATAATTCTTCAGGCGGTTCATGATATTGATCGGTAGCCATTCCGTATTCCCATGCCGGTTATCGCTTGATCGCTGGATGAGCCGTCGAGATTTTTCGACGACCCCTCCACGCCTGCAATAACGCGCTCATGCTCGCGCGGGTTCCTTCCGTAGGAACGCCGGTCATCTGACGGTTGCAGCCGCTGTTCGGGGCAGATGAAAGAAGGCTGACCAGCCGGCCCGCCTGCATCGGCAGGACCATGCCGGCGCATCCGTCAAAAAAGCCGTAACAAGCCTAGGCGAGCGCCTTCAGTTTCTCGGCGACGTTTGCGGCAAGATCGCCGTATCGCTCCTCCAGCCGCTCGGCCGCGCGGATAATCGGGAAATCGTGCCCGAATTGCTCAAGCGCCATCCGCAGCTTTTCGACGAAATCGGCCTGCTGTTCAATCGCCGAAAAGAGCGTCTTGACCTGCTTTTGTGTAATGGCCGGGTCGGCCAGCATATTCGTCACCGCGAGGCTCATCTGGTCGCCGGTCGCGGTCTGCTGCTTCAATATGTCCAGCCAGTCGGTCAATCGTCATCTCCATGCCGCCGCACCATGCGCAAGCAAATCGGACAGGGTCAACCCACTAGCAATCAAGCTTCGGGTTCAATCCGATCACGCGGCCTTGTCTTTCGCCGAACGTTTCCGCGCTGCGGTATTCTTCCGCGACACAGCTTTCTTCGCCGCCATATCCGCGATCTGCTCGTCATGGCGCGTGGCAGCCCGTTCGCATTTGGCGCGGATTTCCTCGACCTCGCTTTCGGTCAGATGCTCGATGCCGATGAAATGGTTGTGGCCGGTGCTGACCCGGATCAACTCGTCCAGCTTGGCCTGGATCGCCGCGCCGTCGCGGTTCTGCGTGTTCTGGATCAGGAACACCATCAGGAACGTCACGATCGTCGTGCCGGTATTGATGATGAGCTGCCACGTATCGGAAAATTGGAAAATCGGGCCGCTGATCGCCCACACGGCCACGATGGCCACGCAAAGCGCGAAGGTCAAAGGCAGGCCGGTTATATGCGCGACCTTGTTGGCTATTTTGGTGAATTTCCGTTCGAGCATGGTGCGATCCTTATTGGCCAAGGACAAAACATTCGGCAGGTGTTCAGGTTCCCCTCGCCCGATTTTGCCAACGCCTTCGCCAGCTCGCCAAAAAACGACGCAACCACATACAACTAAAAGTTATGTAGATATAGAATAACACTTTATACGATTGATGCGAAAGTGCTCATGCAGGCAAGAGCCTGTTCCTTCCGCCTCACGGCGGTGTACCCCCGGCCCCTTCCGTCTCGCCACCCCCGCAGGCGGAAGGGGCTTGGTCCCAAATGCCGACCACGCCAGCAAGCTTGCGGTGTTGAAGATGACCCGGAAACCGCTGCAACGAATTCTTCCCGCCACGGCAGCGGCAAGCCTGTGCCTGTTATGCGGCATGGCATCCGCTCATGCCGAGCCGGGCAGCAGTGTTTCCGCCTCATCGAGCCTGGAGCGGCATTGGACGAGCAACGCGCTGGACAGCGACCATTCCGTCCCTGACTGGTACACGCTGTTGCGCGGTTCGCTGCAACAGCAGTTTGGCGACGACGACGCCAATATCGGCCTCGGCGCCGAGTTCCAGGCGACGCGCCATGACACGGTTTCCATCGAGGACGACCGTGCACTTGCCTTGTCGGCGCAGGCCTTTCGCCGCTTTTCGCCCAGCCTCGAACTTCGCGGCACGTTGACCTATCGCGTATCGCGCGAGGGCGACGACCTGCCCATCGGCGCGTTTACGCTCGGCACCAGCACGCCAAAGCAAATCCTGGGCGCATCGGGCCAAATGGGGATCGACCTTGGCAACGCCACGTCGCTCATCCTCGATGTTGCCGACACTTATGAAAAG
>DASYCS010000177.1:0-13998 GCA_036500025.1 Mesorhizobium sp.
CCGCCGCAACATGAACCCGCGCATGCTGGTCGAGTTCGTCGACGGCTCCAAGACGATGGTGGAAATGTGCGCCATCGCCAACGCCACCGGGCTGGTGCCGGATGTGCCGGGCATGCACGGCCCCAGGGCCGACCGCGACGATCTCGCCAAGGTGCTGGTGCCGCGCGAAGATGGCGGCATCCTGCACAAGAAAGGCGTGGTCGACTACACGGTCGGCAAGGGCGTCGCGCCCGGCGTTTTCGTCATCGTCGAAGCCACGCATCCGCGCATCATCGAGCGCATGAACGACCTGCATATCGGCCACGGCCCCTATTATAGCTTCTTCCGGCCCTACCACCTTACCTCGCTGGAAGTGCCGCTGACGGCGGCGCGCATCATGCTGCACGGCAGGCCGGACATGGTGCCGCTGCCGCGCCCGGTCGCGGAAGTCTGCGCGGTGGCCAAGCGCGACCTGGCAGCTGGCGAAACCTTCGACGCCATCGGCGAGACCTGCTACCGCTCATGGACGATGACGGTCGGCGACGCCCGCGCGCAGCACGCAATCCCCGTCGGCCTGCTTGAAGGCGGTAAGGTGCTGAAGCCGGTCAGGAAGGGCGAACTGCTGACGGCGGCCAACGCCGCGCCCGACCCGACGACGCGCCTTTTCGCGCTGCGCAAGCGCCAGGACGAAATGCTTTACGGCGCGGGCTGAGTATTTATTTCCCGAGTTCGACCGAACGCAGCCGGGCTGCTTCCACCGCGTCCGTCAGCAGATGCGTCAGCCGATCCTCACCCATCAGCACAGCAAGGGCCGCCGCCGTGGTGCCGTTCAGGCTGGTCACCTGCCGGCGCAATTCGCCCGGCTCGTCGCTGCTTTCGGCGGCAAGCGAAGCCGCGCCATAGACGGTCTGCATGGCCAGCAGCCTGGCCGTTTCCGTGGGAAGGCCGGCCTTTTCGGCGGCCACCGTCAATGCCTCGATGAAATGGAAGATATAGGCCGGCCCCGAACCGGAAACGGCGGTCACCGCGTCCATCAGGCTTTCGTCGGAAATTGTCGCCACCTTGCCGCTCGCCGAAAGCAGGTCGGCAACGGTGCGCTTCGTTTCATCGGAAACCAGCGGGTTGGAAAACAGCACCATCATGCCCTTGCCGATGGCGGCGGGCGTATTCGGCATGCAGCGCATGATAGGCGCGCGTTTGCCCAGCACCTCCTCCAGCGTGGCGACCGGCGTGCCGGCGGCGACGCTGACGAAGGTGGTGCGGCCGTCGCCAAAGCGGGCATAGGCCTCAGTAGCGGCGCGAATGACCTGCGGCTTCACCGCGATCACCACCATCTGCGGTGCGGCGTCGGCAGCAATCTCGCCGGCATCGGCGGCGGTTTGGCAGCCGAGCTTTGCCGCCCGCTGGCGCAGATCGGCGTTCGGCTCGACGACGAGCGTCTCGGCGGCGCCCAGCTTGCCGGAATTTATCCAGCCGGCCAGCATGGCGTAACCCATATTGCCGCTGCCGACGAGAACAAGCCTGACCGTCATCGAAATCCTCCGGAAATAATTGCCGCGAACCGCTCTAACCGTTCGCCGCGCGCCGGGGAAGGGCCTGGCCGGAATTGTCGCCGGCAATCGGGCGAAGCGAAACCTGCCGCAGGCCGAACGCCGCCAGGACGAAGAACATCCATACGGGGTCGGCGCGCCGGAAGAAAAAGCTTTCCAGGAAGGCGTTGAGAGCGGTGAAGAACACCACCATCATGAAGAAATCGCCGAGCCAGACGTTTTCCTGGCGCAGCGGAATGCGCATGTAATCGCGCATCGGCGCGCAGACGAAGGTGTAGGCGGCAATGCATGCGGCGGGGATGCCCATCAGCACGGCGATGTCGAGATAGCCATTGTGGCCGTGGACGATGTTGCGCACGTCCCATGCGCGGTCGAAGGGCTGGTCCTGCTCCAGAAGCAGCGGCGTGCCCCAGAAGCTTTCATAGCCGTAACCCGTCCATGGCCGTTGAGCCAGCATGCTGCCGGCAAACTCCCAGATCGTCGTGCGCCCGGTATAGGTCAGGTCCGGGAAGTTGGCGGCCACGAAATGGCTGAGCGGCGGCAGGAAGACGATGCCCAGCGTGCCAATGGCCGTGGCGACGATCGCCATGGCGAACAGCACCGGCGTGCCGAGGCGCATGCCAAGCAGGCCGGGCAGCATGACGATCAGGATCGAGAAAGGCACCAGCGCAAGCGTGGTCTTGGAGCCGGTATGGGCCATGAAGAAGATCGCCGCGCAAAAGATGGTCGCTCCCGCCAGCCGCCGTCCGCGTCGGTAGAGATAAAGGCCGGCAAAGCTGAAGCAGGCCATCACCGGGCCGGCGATGTTCTTGTGGGTGAACACGCCGCGCCACAGGCCGGCTTGTTCCGGTTCACTGGAATTCACCGTGTGCATCGCCTCGTTGGGAAACACCACCAGCCCCACATAGGACAGGCCGATGACGGCGGCGGCGGTGAAGATAAGCACGGTCGAAAAGGCGTCGGCATCGCGCGGCAGCGCCAGCACCGTCGCCATCGCCATCATGCCGATCAGCGTGAAGGATGCCGTGCGCAGCGCCGACAGCGGATCGGTCGCCATCGCCACCGAAAGCATGAAGACGGCCAGCATCACAAACCAGGATGGGCTGAGCAGCGAGCGCACGACGCGCGGTTCGGCGAAGGCCGCAAGCGAGAAGATCGAAATCGCCCCCAGTGCGCCGAAGCCGATCTGGTTGACGATATCGCTGCCGCTGACGCCCGATCCTTCCGGCTGGAATGGCCTGAACGACACCAGAATGACGGTCAACAGCAACGCCGCGGTCGCGGTGGCGACGCCCTCGCGGGTGAAGGCCGCGCTCAGCGGCGCGCGTTCAGTTCTTTTCAGGCTGCCGATATTGCTCATTGGCGTATCCGAATTCGGCAAAAACGCGCCCGAGCGCGACATGGACGGGGTAAAGCGCGGTCATGGTCGAGCCGGTTCTCGCCAGCCGCAGCAGCCCGCGAAACGGCGAGACGGCAAGCAGCGCCAAGCTTTTCAGCACCACCCTGGTGCGGGCAAAGGGCATGCCTTCCCGCTTTTTCTTCTCGACCAGCGTCGAGATGACGCCGTTGCGCAGGCTTCTGGCGCGGATCCAATCTGCTTCGACGCGGCGCGCCGGCACGGCCTCCAGCGTGCGCGCCTCCGCGCACCAGCCAAGCACGAAGCCCTTTTGGGAAGCGCGGCTGAGGAAATCCGAATCGCCACCGCCCATGAAGTTGAATTTGAGGTCCAGGAACTGCGGTCCCATCGCTTCGAGCACGGGCCGGCCGACCAGCAGGTTGCCCGACGAATAGAGCGCCGGCACGCGCATCGTCTTGCGGTAGGGCGGTGCGAATACCGGATGGTCGGCCCAGCGCTCGTGGCCGGGTTCGGAGAACGCCGGCACTTGCGGCCCGCCGACAATGTCGGCCGGCAGCGTCTCGGCGGTCCGGCACATCCGCTCCAGCCATTGCGGTTCGGCCAATTCGTCGTCGTCGATGACCAGCAGGTGCTTGAAATTGGGAAAATACGCCAGCGCCGTCTGCCAACCGGCATTATAGGCGCTGCAATTTCCGCGCCGGTGCGCGACGATCACCAGTCCGGGAAACGTGCCGTTGTCGAATAATGGCTTCGCGGCGCGGGCGCCCTCGCGCGCCTCGGCCTCGTTTTCGATCAAGACGATGGCGAAGCGTCGGCGGGTTTCCTGGCGCATCAGCGAATCCAGCGTCGCCAGCACCTGCGCCGGCCTTTTGAAGGTCGGCAGCGTCACCACCACCTCGATGGCCTCCGCATCCAGTCCCGGCGACCGGCCTTCGACCGATATCGAGCCATCCGATGGCAAATGAGCATTCATCTTTTTCAGGCCGCTTGTTCAGGACCGTTGCATAGCACCTTGGCGATAACGGTTCGTTAATCACCTTGCGCGGTTGCGATAGAAAATGCTTGGCCCGGAGTTGGCAAATGCCGGCTTTTAAGGGCCGGTTCACCCCGCTCTGCTAATGGATCGGCTACAGGATAGGCCCGATGCATCTGCTGTTTGCCACATCGATCGTTCCCGACGGCGCTCTCGCCTCCGGCTATGAGATTGCCAACGCGGCGATCATCGAAGCGCTGCGCCGTGCAGGCGCGCGCGTCACGGTCATGGGTTTCTCCTGGCCGGGAAAGCCTGCCATCGATCCGCAAAACACCATTGTGCTTGGCTCGCTCGACGTGCGCACCGACAGCGCATCCCCGATGCAAAAGCTTGCCTGGACAGCCAAAGCGATGGCCACCGGCCTGACCTTCGCCTCGGCAAAACTGCGCGTGGTCACCGAAGCCGAAATTCGCGCGGCCATCCGGCATGCGGGGCCATTTGATGGCTATGTCCTGAATTCGGTGCAGTTCGCCGGCGCGTTCGAGCGCTTGTTTGGCGATCTGCCGTCGATTTTCGTCGCCCATAATGTCGAGCATAAGTCGGCGCAGGAAAACGCCGCCGCCGCGCGCAGCCTGCCCGAACGCCTGTTGTTCAAGCGCGAGGCAAGGCTGCTGGAGGCGATGGAAGCGCGGCTTTGCCGGCGCGCCCGCTTTGTCTTCACGCTGGCGGAAGAAGACCGCGCAGCACTTGGCGTCGCCTCGGACGACCGTTCCGCCGTGCTGCCGCTGACCACGCGCCCCAGCGCGCCGCCGAAGCAGGCGCGCCGGATCGAATGCGATACAGCTCTGATCGGCACCTGGACATGGCAGCCGAACCGCATCGGCCTCGACTGGTTCCTCGGGCGTGTCGTGCCGCACTTGCGGCCGGATTTCAGCATCCGCATCGCCGGCAGCATGCCGGCCGGGGTGAAGTCGCCGCATCCCGGCGTCAGCTTCGTCGGGCGCGTGCCGGATGCGCAGGCGTTCGTGCGCAGCGCCGCCGTCATCCCGCTGATAAGCACCGCCGGCAGCGGCGTTCAGTTGAAAACCATCGAGACATTCGAACTCGGCCTGCCATCGGTCGCCACCACACGCTCGCTGCGCGGCATCGGCTATCGTGCCGAAAATTGCGTGGTCACCGACGATCCCGTCGCCTTTGCCCGCGCGCTGGAAGATGCGGTTGCCGTCAAGGTGGCCGATGTCGATGGCGCGGCCTTTCACCGCCATCAGTTGCGGGCGATGGATGCGGCGATTGCGCGGGGCTTGCAGGCGATCGGCCAGGTCGGCTCGGCCGGCCAAGTCGCACAGGAGGCGTTTGCGTGAACATGCATACGGCCCGAAAGGCGCTTGGCGCCTACGAAAGCAAGACGGTGCTCGGCATTCCCGTCGTCAGCCTGGGCTGGAACGATGCCGTGGCGTTGCTGTCGCGCCTGCTTGTCGAGCGGCGCTTCACCAAGGTGACCTTCCTCAACGCCCACAATGCCAACATCGCCTATACAGATCCCGGCTTTGCGAAAATACTGGATGATTTCCTCATCCTTCCAGACGGGGTCGGCGTCGACATGGCGGCCAAACTGCTTTACGGCGCGCCGTTCCCGGCCAATCTGAACGGCACCGACTTCGTTCCGGCCTTCCTGGAGGCGACGACGCGGCCGCTTACCGTGGCGCTGCTTGGCGCATCGCCTGAGATTGCCGAGGCGGCGTCGGCCAGGCTCGGCGAAATGGCCCCGCAGCACCGTCTGGTGGTCATTCACAACGGTTATTTTTCACCCGGCGAGGAAGCGGGCATCCTCAACCGCATCGCTGAACTCCACCCCGATATCCTGCTTGTCGCCATGGGCGTGCCGCGCCAGGAAATGTGGATCGAACGGCATATCGACGCCCGCCATTGCACGCTGCCGATCGCCGTCGGCGCGCTGCTCGATTTCCTGAGCGGCGTGGTGCCGCGCGCGCCGTTGTGGATACGCCGGTTGCGGCTGGAATGGGTGTTCCGGCTGGCCATCGAGCCGCGCCGGCTATGGCGCCGCTACGTTGTCGGCAATCCGCTGTTCCTGTGGCGCGTGCTGCGTCAGAAGCTGTTTGGAAAAGCCGAGATCGTCGAGGCAAAGCGGTGAACAGCCGGTTCGCGCCGCAAGAAGCGGCCAGGCCCGAAATAGCCGCGCCACCCGCCGCCATGGCCATCGTCACGCCAAGCTATGTCCATGATTTCGAACGGTGCCGGCTTTTGTGCGAAACGCTCGATCGCCATGTCAGCGGTGCGGCGCACCACTACATCCTGGTCGAGCACCGCGACATGGCGCTGTTTGTGCAATTGCGCGGGCCGCATCGCACCATTGTAGACGAGCGCGAGCTTCTGCCCGGCTGGCTGCGCCCGTTCAACGACCCCTCCAGCCTGTTTCGCCGGCGCATCTGGCTCAGCTGGAAAACCAAGCCGCTGCGCGGCTGGCATGTGCAGCAACTGCGCCGCATCGCCATCGCCGCGCATGTGCCGCAGGACGTGCTGGTGTTTTGCGATTCGGATGTCGTGTTCGTCAGGCCGTTCGATTGCGGCGTCTTTCAGCGCGATGGCAAGGTTCGCCTGTTTCGCCGCGACCATACGATGGAAGGCGAGGTGCGCTACGACCACCGCCTGTGGTCGCAAAATGCTGGCGTGGCGCTTGGCATCGCCAGCCCGGCGGTATCGCCGCACGACTATATCTCGACGCTGATCGCCTGGCGGCGCGAGACGATCGGCGCCATGTGCCGGCGCATCGAGGAGCAGCACGGGCGCAGCTGGATCGAAGTTCTCGGTTCAAGCCGGAAATTCTCCGAATGCATGGTCTATGGTCGCTATGTCGATGAAGTCACCGAAGGCGCGGATCATTTCCATGGCTCGGAAGAGTTCTGCCACGTCCACTGGTTCGGCGAGGCGCTTTCCGACGAAGGTTTCCTGGACTTCCTCGCCGCCATGGCTCCGGAGCAGGCTGCACTTGGCGTGCAGTCTTTCCTCGGCGTCGATCCCGACCGCATTCGCCGGCTGCTGGGGCTGCGCTAAACCGCTTTTGCCGGCTGGCGCATCGCCGAATAGGTCAGCAGCGCCGAGACAAGATAGAGCAGCAGGAACACGATATTGAGCGACAGCACGAGATCCGGCGTCCCGGTGATCCGCGTCAGCACATAAGTCAGCAATACCGCCTTCGCGCCGGCAAGCAGCGCGAGGTTCAGCGCGCGCACCAGCGTCTGGCCGCGCGCGAACAGAAGCTCCGCCTGGTACTCGACCAGGTTGCGCAGGCCTGGAATGCAGATCGCCAGCAGGACCAGCGGCGCAGCCTCCGCCACGTTGCGGCCAAGCGCCGTCGGGAAGAAATGCAGGATGGTGCCGAGCGCCAAAAGGCCGAGCGTCGAGACGGCGAACACGCCGCCTTCGATGCCGCATCGAACGGCCAGCCGCGAAAGGATCGCCGGCTGGCGCATCATCTTCTGCACCAGCATCATCGAGAAAGTACGGATGGGAATGGCGGTGAGATCGACCAGCCGCATGATGATGGCGTAGATGCCGGCCAGATGCGGCCCGCCTATCGCCAGCACCAGCAGCTTGTCGAACTCCATTTGCAGGTAAAACAGCACCTCCGCGCAGGCGACATAGACGGAATCGGCAAGCCTGCGCCAATAAAGCTCGGCGCGAAAACGCAGCCGTTGGCGCGGGTAGAACACGCCGAAGGCAAGCAGCAGCGAGGCGGCGTTGGCGCCGATATAGTACCAGGCCCAGATACCCAGCGAGTGCCTGGCGGCCATCATGAACAGCACCGCGCCCAGCGCCCGCAGCACCGAGGTCAGGATCGACAGCAGTGCTGCGCGCCCGAATTTGCCAAGGCCGTTATTGACGATCATCGCCACCTCGACCGGGCGCCACAGCAGCGCTTCCGCACACACCACCGTCGCAAACACCGGCAGCGCCATGTTGGCGGCGAAGAACAGCAGATAGACGCCGTAGGATGCCGCCGCCAGCACCGGCAGCGACAGCAAGCCAAGCACGATGAAGCCGGCCGTGAACGCGCCGATCAGGTTGGGGCGCTTCGCCGAGGTGCGGTAAAGCGCCGAAATGAAGCCGAAGGCGAGCACCCGCGACAGCATGACGCCGGCCGCCGAAGCCGTGGCGAACAGGCCGAATTCGGCAATCGAAAGCGTATTGGCGAGCGCGATGAAATAGACCAGCGAAAACACCAGCCGTCCGCCCGCGCCGCTTACCGCCGACAAATAGTCGTAGACGACGCCGCGCCGGTCGGTCAGCAGGGCGCCGAGCCTGCCGAGGCTGCGCTTGTCGGGGATGTTTGTCGCCTGTGCCATGGTTGGCGGTGATGCTACACGGCAAAGTTTAATGCGCGGTGTTGCCATCGCCCGCTTCGCGCCCTGATCAAGTGGCCGTCGGAAGAAAACGCCGTTGCGGCGGCTCAAAATTAACCTTTTGTTTCCTATGCCTGTTTAGCGTGGCTTAACGAATGACGCATGCTGTTCGCGCGCCGCCGAAAGTAAAGCCTCAAGCCATGTTCGACAGGGAAAACCGCGAAGACAAAAGCCGTGAGCGCCCGTTTTCCGCGCCAGACCGGCGCGTGGACGAACCGGCTGGGCCAGCTGCGCCGTTTCCCGCTTCCGTCGACGAAAACGAGCCGGGTGACACCGCCTTCGCCACCCGCGCCGTCGAAACGGCGCCGGATCGAGCCTATGAGGATGGTGAGCGCTGGAGGCCGTTGATCGATCCGATGAAGGTGGTGGGTGGCGTCGCCCGTTCGAAGAAGATCATCGCCGCCACCACCCTGGCGGGCGCGTTGCTGGGCGTGGCGCTGGCGCTTTCGACGCCCAAGAAATTCGAGGCGGCGACCGAGCTGATCGCCGATCCGCGCGACCTCCAGATCACCGATCATGATCTCACCCAGTCCGGCCTCGCTTCGGACACGACGCTGGCCATCGTCGAAAACCAGGTGCGGGTGCTTACTTCCGGCACGGTGCTGAACCAGGTCGCCGAAAAGCTCAACCTGTTCGACGATCCGGAATTCAACGGGCAGGCAAAAGGCTTTCCCGGCGTGATGACGCTGATCCGCTCCATGCTTTCGCGCGATGACGGGGCGGTCGCCGGCGGTGACGACCGCCTCCGCACGGTCGTCATCCGCAATCTGGCGGAAAGCCTGTCGGTCGAGCGCGGCGGCAAGACCTTCGTCATTACCATCGGCGCGAAGACCGAGAACGGCGAAAAGTCGGCCCTGATCGCCAACACCATGGCCGACGTATTCCTGCAAACCTACGGCAAGATGCAGTCGGACACCGCCGGCCGCGCCACCGACGAACTGACGGGCCGTCTGGGCGAACTTCGCAAGGCGGTGGAAACCGCCGAGCGCAAGGTGGAAACCTTCAAGTCCGAGCACGATCTGGTCGACGCGCAGGGCCGCCTCATCTCCGACGACGAGCTGCTCAAGCTGAACGAACAGCTCACGGTCGCGCGCGCCCGCACGCTGGAACTCAATGCCAAGGCGGCCTCGGCCCGCTCCGTCGATGTCGATTCGGTGGTTGCAGGCACCTTGCCGGAGGAAATCAGCTCGAACGCGATGAACGACCTGCGTTCGCAATATGCCAAGCTCAAGCAGGAGGCGGACCGCGCCGATGTGCGGCTTGGGCCACGCCATCCCGAGCGGCTGGCGCTCGACGCCCAGCTTGCCGGCGCGCGCGAGCGCATAGCGGCCGAACTCAAGCGCATCGGCTCTTCGCTTCAGACGGATTTGAAGCGCGCGGTGCAGCTGGAGCAGCAATTGTCCTCGCGCCTCGCGCAGTTGAAGGTGCGCAGCGGCGACGTCAATGGCGACCAGGTTACCGCGCGCGAACTGGAACGCGATGCCAACGCCAAGCGCGCGGTGTATGAGGCGTTCCTGCTGCGCGCCAAGCAGACGGGCGAGCAGAAAGACATCAATACCGCCAATATCAGCGTGATTTCCAAGGCTTATGCGCCGCTTGACCCGACCGGGCCGTCGCGCGCCTTGACCGTCCTTGCCGGCTTGCTGCTCGGTTTTGCATCCGGCGTCGGACTGGGCGCGATGCGCGGGGTTTATGCAAGCTTGCGCGATACCGCCGATGGCCGCTCGCGCCGCGCCGTTCCAGCCCCGCGCCGCGTGGCGGCCGTTGAAATGACGCCGCCGCCACGGCCCGCCGCACCGCCTGTTCCAGCCGAACCCGAGCTTGCCGAGGCCACGGCCCCCATCGAGCCGCGGCCCAACCCGGTCGAGAGCTTGCGGGCAGCGATCGGCGGCGCATTGTCGCGCCGAAGGTCGAATTTTGGCGAAACGGTCGAGCCGACGCCTGCCGAGACTTATCCGGAAACTTACGAAGAAACCCAGGCCGGGTTCGACGACGATATGCCGTTCGCCGCCGAAGACGCCATGCAGCAAACGGAGAGCTCCATGTATCCCTACTACGCCGATCCGAACGCCCCGTTTGCTCCGCAGCAGCCGGCGATGGGCTATCCGCAGCCGCAATTCCAGCAGGCTCCCCAGTTCCAGCCCGGCATGTATCCGCAGCAGCCATATTCGGCGCAGGCGTCTTATTATCCGGGCGGACAGCCGCCGCATCATCCCGCGCCCCAGATGCAGCCACAGTCTTTCGCGCCCGCCCAATCTTACGCGCCCCAACCCTACGCGCCTCAGCCTTACGCCGCCCAGCCTTATCCCCATATGCAGCAGCCCGCCGGCTATCCGCCGGCGCAGGTCTGGCCAATGCAGCAAGCGCCGCAGGCTTACCCCTACGGGCAACCGGCGCCACACCATGCGGGGCCGATGCATTACGCGCCTTCGCCCTATGCCTATCCGCAGATGCAGGAGGCGCAAGGCGCAGCCGACGAGCAGACGCCGATCGAAGAAATTCGCGCCAGCCTGCGCGAGTTCCGCGATGCGGTGCGCGACCTGGCCGAAAGCCGCTCGCGCCGCCGCTATTTCTGAAACCTCGGATAAAAGCGCCGGCTTTCGGGTTTACGGCATCATGCGGCGCATTGTCGGGCTTGCGTGATCTGATTTTCATGAAATGCTAGATATGAGGCCCATCCTCCGGTCACGCGGGATAGGCCTCGAATTTCAGTTTGTGCGCGGTCCTTCAGTGGGAATCTCCTGCCGTCTGCCGCGCGCCGGTAGCAGGAAAGATGGCGCATGGCCGAGTTGATCGATGGAAAGAGCATCGCCGCCGACGTGGTGGACATGGTGAAGGCGATGACGGCCGATCTTTTCGCCAAAACCGGCATGAAGCCCGGCATCGCGGTGATCATCGTCGGCGAGGACCCGGCCAGCCAGGTCTACGTCGCCTCCAAGTCGCGCACTGCCAAGGAATGCGGTTTTCTTTCCGTCCAGTACACCTTGCCCGCCGACACGGCCGAGGCGCCATTGCTGAAGCTCATCGACGAATTGAACGCCGATCCCGCCATTCACGGTATTCTGGTGCAGTTGCCCTTGCCCGGCCATGTCGATGCCGGCAAGGTCACCCAGGCGATCGCGCCGGAAAAGGATGTCGACGGCTTTCACTTCATCAATGTCGGCAAGCTTGGCGCCGGCGAGCTTGAAACGGCTTTCGTGCCCTGCACGCCGGCCGGCTCCATGCTTTTGATCGAGCGTGCGCGCGGTAATGATCTCTCCGGCCTCAACGCGGTAGTGCTCGGCCGCTCCAACATCGTCGGCAAGCCGATGGCCAACCTGTTGCTGGCCGCCAATTGCACCGTCACCATCGCCCACAGCCGCACGAAGGATTTGCCGGCGCTGGCGCGTACCGCCGATATTCTGGTCGCCGCCGTCGGTCGTCCCCAAATGGTCAAAGGCGACTGGATAAAGCCGGGTGCGACCGTCATCGATGTCGGCATCAACCGCATTCCCGCGCCTGAAAAGGGCGAGGGCAAGATGCGCCTGGTCGGCGACGTCGCCTTTGCCGAGGCCGAAAAGGTCGCCGGCGCCATCACGCCCGTACCGGGCGGTGTCGGCCCGATGACCATCGCGATGCTGATGGCCAACACGCTGGTTTCCGCCTATCTTGCGGCAGGCCTGAAACGCCCCTCGTTCTGATTGCTTCTCGTCCGGTCATGAAAGCTCCCGCTTTGCCGACAATATCCGCTCCTCCAGAACGGCCGGCCCTGGGCGACGCCGTTCAGGGCGGACGGCAGTTCGCGTTCCTGCTGGTCGACAAGTTCTCGATGTTCTCATTGGCGGCGGCGATCGACACTTTTCGTTCGGCCAACCGCCTGCTTGGCCGCGATTTCTACGGCTGGACCACGGTTTCCGCCGATGGCGACGCCGTGATCGCCTCGAACGGCCTGCCCATCAAGATCGACTATGCGGTCGCCGATATCCCGCCGGTCGACATCATCTTCGTGGCGGTCGGGCTGACCACCGAGTTTCCCGGCAAGAGCAAGGTGCTGGGTGCGCTGCGCAGCTGGGGTCGGCGTGGCGGCGCGCTTGGCGCGCTGTCGGTCGGCTCCTACCTCCTGGCCGAGGCCGGCCAGCTGGAAGGCTGCCGCTGCACCATCCATTGGGAAAACCGCGCCGGCTTTCTCGAACGCTTTCCCGACATCAACTGCACCGGCAACGTCTTCGAGATCGACCGCAAGCGTTATACCTGCGCCGGCGGCACCACTTCCATCGACCTGATGCTGGAGATCGTGCGCGGCGACCTCGGCCCCAATGTCGCCAACGGCGTCGCCAACCAGTTCCAGCATGAACGCATCCGCTCCGCCGGCGACCGCCAGCGCGTCGGGCCGGAACGCGACCTTACCGGCAAGTCGGAAAAGCTGCGCCGCATCGTCGAACTGATGGCCGACCATCTCGACGAGCCGCTTTCGGCGGTGCAACTGGCCAAGTCGGCCGGGCTGTCGGTTCGCCAGGTCGAGCGGCTGTTCCTGCGCCACCTGACGGTGACGCCCGGCCGCTATTACATGCGGCTGAGGCTGGAGCGTGCGCGCGAATTGCTGCGCCAGACCAACATGCCCATCCTCGACGTGGCGATTGCCACCGGCTTCACATCGCACTCCTATTTCGCCCAGAGCTACCGGTTGCAATTCGGCCGTCCGCCTTCGGAAGAGCGGCGCACAACCTATTGATCGTGAGGGCGCCGGCGCGCCTTGCCAGCCCGGCATCGCCTCGCTAGCTTGCCGCTCCACGAACTTCCGCAGGAGAATCCATGACGGCGCTGCTACGCAACCTGCTTGGCGTTTTGTTCTTGCTGACGAGCGCCACGGCGTCGCTGGCCTCCGGGCAGGTCATCGTCATCCTCGACGCATCGGGTTCGATGTGGGCCCAGATCGACGGCAGGCCGAAACAGGAGATCGCCCGCGAATCGTTGCGCAAGGCGCTGGCATCGGTGCCGGCCGATGCGGAAATCGGCTTTATGGCTTATGGCCACAGCGACAAGGCAAGCTGCGATGATATCGACCTGATCGTTTCACCGGCAGCAGGCACCGCAAGCGCCATTTCAAGCGCCGCCGACAATCTGAAATTCCTGGGCAAGACGCCGCTGACCGCCGCGGTCAAAAAGGCGGCCGAAACCTTGAACCACACGCAAGGCGCTTCGAAGATCGTCCTGATCACCGATGGCACGGAAAGCTGCGAAGGCGACCCCTGCGCGCTCGGCAGGGAACTCAAGGCCGCCGGTTCGGGCCTCATTGTCGATGTCGTCGGCTTCGGGCTTTCGGCGCAGGACGGAAAACAGGTCGCCTGCCTCGCGCAGAGCACCGGCGGCAAATATATCGAGGCATCCGACGCCAAGGCGCTTCAGGCGGCCTTGGTTGAAAGCGTCGCTGCAACGCCTGCGGCGCGGGCAACCTCTGCCGCTTCCGCGCAGGCCACGCCGGAAACGGCAACGCCGCCAACCGCCGAAGCGGCCAAGCCTGAATTCAATTTCCTCCCGACCGTGACGTTGGCGCAGGGCGGCGCGCCGATTACGCAAGGCAATGCCTGGGAAATATACAAGGCCGCCGCCAACGGCACGCGCGGCGCATCGATCGCCACCGAATACGGGGCCTATCAAGGCAATCTGGAACCGGGCGATTACATCCTTGTCGCCCGCGACGGCGAAGCGAAGGCCGAACAGCCGCTCAAGGTCGAGGCC
>DASYCS010000178.1:0-3754 GCA_036500025.1 Mesorhizobium sp.
TTTCGCCCGGCGGTTACACCGCCTTGCCCACGCGCTTTCCTACTACGAGAATGATCTTCTTATTCATGGTCGCGGACAATAAGAGCGAAAACGGCAGGCCGTCAATGGGGCGAACGCAATTTGTTGCCGCCGCGTCAACACCGGCTGGTCTTTCATTGCCACGGTTGGGTCGCAGACGGCAAACCGACAGCCAATCAGGCTGCGGCGCTGGCCCTTGCGGCTCATTTGCATCGATTCTTAGCCAGCATGTTAGGAATGCCTATACCATCCCGCCACACATCACCTTAACCCCGCGCCTGTAAGACTAGGCTGTTAAGGGGAATTGGGTAAGCATATATGTTCGTCGAACGCGAGGCATCCGGCGGGGAAACCACGTCGCAAGAGCGCCGTGATACGGCCCAGGCAGACAGGCGCATTCTCGGCAATGTCGTGCAATGCGACGGCGCCCGCGCCGTCATCAGCGCCTATGCCGATGACAGCGCCGATCCCGCCACCGGCCGGTGGACGGTCGGCAAGATGATCTCGATCAATCTGGGCGCCACCCGCACCGTGGGCCTGGTCTACGCCATCGACAAGCCGGATCGCGCCTGGGATTTCGACGGCCAGAACGCCATCGAGGTCAGCGTCGAGCTTGTCGGCGAGGTTCGCGATGGCGCTGAACCCGGCTCTAAGCTGGTCTTCGACCGTGGCATCACGACCTATCCGCATATCGGCGCGGTGGCCCACCGCATCCGCAACCGCGACCTCCAGGCGGTCTATGACCTTGCCGGCCGTCGCGCGATCACCATCGGTTCGCTTTCTCAAGACGAGACCATCGACGCCAACATCGCCATCGATGACGCGTTGGCGCGCCACTTCGCCGTGGTCGGCACCACCGGCGTCGGCAAGTCGACCGCCGTCTCGTTGCTGCTGCGCAAATCCATCGCCGCACGGCCCGACCTGCGGGTGCTGATCCTCGATCCGCACAATGAATTTGCAGCTTCCCTGCCTGAATACTGCATCAGGCTGGATTCCTCGACGCTCGACCTGCCCTTCTGGATGTTCAAGCTGGAAGAGTTTGCCGAAGTTTTGTTTCGCGGGCGCGACGTTGTCGTCGAAGAACTCGACCTTCTTCGTGACCTCATTCCAATCGCCAGGAACCTTTATCGCAGCCCCGGTTCGACAGGCTATTTGCGGCGTGGCGTTGACGGCCTGACCGCCGATACGCCCGTCCCCTACCGGATTGCCGATCTCGTCAAACAGATCGATGAACGCATCGGCCTGTTGGAAAGCAAGGCCGACCGGCCGGCGCTCAAATCCCTGAAGATACGCATCGAGCAGGCGTCTGCCGATCCGCGCTACCGTTTCATGTTCAACTCCCGGCTGATCGAAGACACGATCCATGAAACGATCGGCAAGATTTTCCGGGTTCCCCATGAAGGTCGCCCCGTAACCTGTCTGGAGATGGCCGGAATGCCGTCGGAGGTGGTCAATTCCGTTTGCTCGGTGCTCGCCCGGCTGGCGTTCGACCTTGCTCTATGGAGCGACGGGAAACTGCAAATGCTTCTTTTGTGCGAAGAAGCCCACCGCTATATGCCGGCCGATCCACGCCTCGGTTTCGCGCCGACCCGCCATGCGCTGTCACGCATCGCCAAGGAAGGCCGCAAATATGGCTGCTATTTGGGCATCGTCACCCAGCGCCCCGGCGAACTCGACCCGACCATCCTGTCGCAATGCTCGACTTTCTTCGCCATGCGGCTGGCCAACGAGCAGGATCAGGCGATCGTTCGCTCCGCAATCGCCGATTCGTCGGCCTCGACCCTGTCGTTTCTTTCATCGATGGGCCAACGGGAAGCCATCGCCTTCGGTGAAGGCGTCGCAACGACGATGCGGATGAAATTTGAAATACTGGACCGGTCCCTGCTGCCGGGATCGGGCAAGCAGGATGCACCCACACCCTCCGAGGGCGGCGAAGTCGATCTCGCCGCGCTTGTCGGCCGTCTGAGGAGCGTCGCCAAGCCGCAATCCTCGCCCAGCGTCCAACCGGCGGACCAGGTCCGCCAGCCCGGAGATGCCGGCTACAGAAAGCCACCCGCGCCGGTTCAGCCGTCAGACGATTTCGAACTGCGCTATGGATTGAAGCCCGCCACATTCGGAATGCGGCCGCAAAACAGCTGAAGTGGGCTTCCACGGCGTTTCGCGCGAGCGCGGCGCATAGCCCGTTATGCGCTCAGGCGCACACCTTCCGGCCGCATCTTGAGAAAATTGATCTGGCGGCGCATAGCCCGTTATGCGCTCAGGCGCACACCCGGTTCCGGCCCATCCGCTTGGCTTCATAGAGTTGCCGGTCGGCGCGGCGATAAAATTCCTCGGCCGTTTCCTTGTGGTCCCACACCGCCAGCCCGACGCTCGTCGTAACCTTCAGCCGGATATTGCCCGAGGTGATCGAGATGCCGGCAATCGCCTTGCGGATGCGCTCGGCAAACCGGTTGAGCAGGTCGAAATCCATGTTTGGCGTAACCACGCCGAACTCCTCGCCGCCAAGGCGCGCCGCGACATCGTGATAGCGCGTCAAATCCTTGAGGCAGTTGGCGACAGCCTTCAGCACTTCATCGCCCACGTCGTGACCATAACTGTCATTGATCTGCTTGAAATGATCGAGGTCGAGGATCATCAGC
The DNA here is from genome assembly GCA_036500025.1 of Mesorhizobium sp. GTDB lineage: Bacteria > Pseudomonadota > Alphaproteobacteria > Rhizobiales > Rhizobiaceae > Mesorhizobium. The sequence goes on from DASYCS010000178.1 coordinate 2,658, forward strand.
CCGATCGGCTTTCCAACCCGCTGGAACTCGTGGAGATATTCCTTCAGCGCGTCGTCAAAGTAGCGCCGGTTCTGCATTCCGGTCAGCCCGTCGGTCAGCGCCGCCTGCTCCATCGTTTCAGAGCGCGCGCTCAACGAAACGGTCATGGCGCGCAATTTCCCCTCTTCCTTCAACTGCCCGCGAATGATCGGATAGATGAAGCACATCCCAAAAAACAGCGCCGTTGCCAGCAACACCCCTGTCACGAAGAGAAGCTTGTTCAGATAAGCGATTATGGCGATGCTGAATGGCCGGTGAAATTCCACGGCGACCGATTGCAGGTAGTCATAGGCGTGCACGGTGACTAGGCCTGCCGCCAGGACTACGACGATAAAGACGAAAAATGCTGACTCCGCCTTGTGAAAGCGCATGTCACCCCCGGTGCATATTCGGCGCGTTATGGCACGCGCGCGTTACCGAATGTTGAATCGATGCAACGAGCGCGTGTATTTTGACCTCCCCGCATTCACTCCTGGATGCAGTCAGATCCGAACCTGATCGGCACTTCTAAAGCGTTGCCATTTCACATCGAATTGATGCCTGAACCAAGTCGATTGCCGCTTGGCATATTGCCTTGTGGCGATCTTGGCGCGCTCGATTGCCTCGGCAAAGGAGGTTTCGCCATCCATTGCCGCCTTCAATTCACGCACGCCTATGGCCTTCATCGCCGGCAATGCCCGGTCGAGGTCAAGCGCGCAAAGCGCCCTGACCTCCTGCAATGCGTCATTTTCCATCATGCGCTCGAAGCGCCGTTCGATGCGCTGCACCAGATCGGGACGGTCCGGCTCAAGCACCAGCAATTGCGCGCTCGCCAGGTCCACCAGCGGCTGGCCGCCCGCCGCCTGCCAATCAAGGATTGAGCGGCCGGACGCCTCCATCACCTCAAGTGCGCGAACGATGCGCTGGCCATCGCTCGCCCTAAGCGTCATTGCCGCACTCGCATCGTTTTCCATCAGAATGCGATGCAACCGTGCCGAGCCTTGCTCGCGCAATTCGTAACGCCAGCGATCACGCACAGAAGCGGGAATTTCAGGCATTTCGGAAATGCCTTCTATCAG
>DASYCS010000179.1:0-2870 GCA_036500025.1 Mesorhizobium sp.
CGGGCGCAATGGCGGCGTAAAGCTGGGGCGCAGCGCCGATTCCATTACCCTGTTCGATGTCGTGCGGGTGACGGAAGAGAGTTTCGCCATGGCGGAATGCTTCGAATCCGACGCCACCGAATGCCCGTTGATCGACCATTGCTCGCTCAATGCGGCGCTGCGCGAGGCGTTGAACGCTTTCTTCGCGGTGCTGGAGCGTCACTCGATCGCCGATCTGATAGCCGCGCGTTCTGACGTGCGCAGCTTGCTCGGCATCGATTTCCTGGCGTCACACGCGCCTGCGGCCTAAATCTTCAAAGATCAGCCGACTGAGGCAGCACGAACGGTATCCGGTTGGCGGGCACGGCCCCGACAACCAGCCGGCAATCGAACACTCTTTCCAGAAGATGATCTTGCAGCACCTCCCGCGGCGTACCGGTCGCGGCAAGCGAACCGCCATGCATGACGAAGATGCGGTCGGAAACCATCGCCGTCAGGTTGAGGTCGTGCAGGATGGCCACCACCCCGCCCCCGCCATCGGCAAATTCGCGCGCTATCCGCATGATGATAAGCTGGTGCTTGATATCGAGGCTGGACACCGGCTCATCGAGGAGAAGAAAGCGCGGCTGTCTGTCCAGAACCGGCGTCCATACCTGGCAAAGCACGCGCGCCAGTTGAACGCGCTGTTGCTCACCGCCTGACAGTTCCTGATAGAATCGGCCGGCAAACCCTTCCAGATCGACGCGCGCCAGCGCCCGTTCCGGCAGGCGCTCCGCCTCGCCTGAAAGCACGCCGGAACGGCCGCCGACCAGGCCGAGCTTGACGATTTCGCGCACGGTAAAAGGGAACGATAGCGTCGTCGCCTGTGGCAGCACGGCCCGCATCGCCGCCATCTCGAAGGGCTTCAGCGAGGCTGCGTCACGGCCATTGATGGAAATGCGCCCCGTATAGCCAAGTTCGCCGGACAGCGCTTTCAGGAAGGTCGTCTTGCCCGACCCGTTCGGCCCGACCATGGTGGTTATTTCACCGGGCCGTGCCGAAAAATCGATATTATGAACGATCCGCTTCCTGCCGATCGCCACCGATACGTCGCTTGCTTCGATCATCGCCGCCTCACAGGTCGAGAACGCCGCGCTTGCGCAGCAATATCCACAGGAAGAACGGCGCGCCGGCCAGCGCAGTCACGATGCCGATCGGCAATTCCGCCGGCGAAACGATGGTGCGCGCCAGCGCATCGGCAATCAGCAGAAGCGATGCGCCCAGCAGCGCCGAGGCCGGCAGCAGGTAGCGGTTGTCCGGACCGATCAGCAGCCGCAGCAAATGCGGTACGACGATGCCGACGAACCCGATGCCCCCGCTGACCGCGACGGAAGCCCCGACCGCCGCCGAAACCGCCACGATGGCGGTATGTTTCATGCGCTGCACCGGAATGCCGAGATGGCCGGCCGTCGCCTCGCCCAAAGCCAGCGCGTTGAGGCCTCGCGCCAGGAACGGCGTCGTGGCCAGCGCCAGCGCGATAACCGGACCGACCGCGCCGATCTTCTGCCATGTCGCACCCGCCAGCGAGCCAAGGCCCCAGAAGGTCAGATCGCGCAACTGCCGGTCGTCGGCCAGGAAGATCAGAACGCCGGTAAGCGCCATGGCCAGAGCGGCCAGCGCGATGCCGGCAAGCAACATCGTGGCGACCGATGTCTGCCCATGCCGGGTCGCTACCCGGTAAAGCACCAATGTCGTCGCCAGCCCGCCGAAAAAAGCGGCCAGCGGCAGCGACAGCACGCCGAGCGCGACGGTCAGCGGCGCAAGCGCCGTTGCGCCCAGCACGATCACCGCCACGGCGCCCAGACTGGCGCCGGCCGAAACGCCGATAAGGCCGGGATCGGCCAGCGGATTGCGAAACAGCCCCTGCATGACCGCGCCTGAAACCGCCAGCGCCGCCCCCACCAGCGCGCCCATGACGACGCGCGGCAGACGAATGTCGTAGACGATCAGACGGTCGCGCGCGCCAAGGGCGGCCTCGCCGGGCACGGCTCCAGACAGCCAGCCGCGAATCACCCCCGGGACCGAAGCATCCGACGCGCCGGAAGCGAGGCTGAACAGCGCCGTCGCAACCAGCAGCAGCGCCAGCGCCACGATGACGGCGCGAGCGCGACCCGACCGGTCTCCGACGGCTACAGCTTTCATCGAGCCGGCGCGTCCGGCGAATGTCTGATCGGCCATCGCTCTAGTCGATGGCCTGCTTGCCGTAGATCGAGACGGCGAGATCGTGAATGGCCTGCGCGGTGCGCGGGCCGAAACCAAGCAGATAGCCGCCATCCATGCGCACCAGCCGGTGCGCCTTGCCCGCCGGGGTCGCGGCAATCGCCGGGCTTTCGAACGGATCGGAAGCGCTGCCCGGCGCATCGCCGCTGTCCATCATCAGGATCACGTCCGGATTGGCGGTCAGCACGGCCTCGTCGGAAAGCTGCTTGTAGCCGGAAAAGCCATCGATGGCGTTGACGCCGCCGGCAAGCTGGATGATGCCGTTGGCCGCCGTGTGGCTGCCCGAGGCGAGTATCTTGCCGCCTTGCATGGACAACACGAACAGAACCCGCTTGCGGTCCCTGATCGAAGCCGCCTGGCTTTCAGCCGCCGCCAGCTTGGCATCGACCGCCTCGGCCAGTGTCGCCGCCTTGCTTTCAACGTTCAACGCTTTGCCGACGATGCGTATCTTGTCGAGGATGCCGCGCCGGTCGAAGCTTTCGGGAACCTCAATATAGGGAACGCTGGCCTTCTTGAGCACGTCGATGGCTTCCTTCGGGCCGCTTCCCTGCAAGGCCAGAATGCCGGAAGGATCGACCGAAAGCACGCCCTCCGGCGAAAGCTGGCGCATATAGCCGACATCCGGCAGCTTG
>DASYCS010000180.1:0-29106 GCA_036500025.1 Mesorhizobium sp.
GCGACAGGCGATAGCTGCCGACCATGGCGTTCTCCAGGACCGTCAGTTGGGAAAACGGCCGGGCCAGCTGGAAAGTGCGCGCAAGCCCGCGTCGGTTGAGCTTGTAGGGGCGTAGCCCGGTGACGTTCTCGCCATCGAAGATGACCTCGCCCTGCGTAGGCTTCATGAAGCCCGACAACAGGTTGAAGAAGGTCGTCTTGCCGGCGCCGTTCGGCCCGATGATGCCGAGTATCTCGCCGGCCTTCACCTCGACATTGACGTCGTTGACGGCAACCAGGCCGCCGAAACGGCGCACCAGCCCCTTGCCGGAAAGCAGCGTGTTCATGACCGGCTCCCTCCCCTGCGCCTGGCGAGTGTCTCGGTCCACAGGCCGACAAGGCCTTGCGGGATGAAGCGGACGAAGACGATCAGCACCGCGCCGAAGATCATCAGGTCGAGGCCGGATATATCGCGGAAGAACACCTTGGACACCTCGGCCAGCGGCGTAAGCACGAGCGCCCCCAGCACCGGCCCCCAGACGGTTCCCGCCCCGCCTACCACGGCGCAAAGCAGGCCCTGGATGGAATAGGTCGCCGAAAAGACGATGCCCGGCTCGATATAGAGATAGATTTGGCCATAGACCGCGCCGACCGCGCCGGTGAAGAACGCGCTGACGGCCATTGCGGCCACCTTGCAGCCGAACACGTTGACGCCAAGCGCCTCCGCCGCATCCTCGTCGTTTCGCACGGCCTGCAAATAGGCCCCGAACCGGCTGATCGAGATGAACTTCACCACCGCCTGCACCACGACCAGCATGGCAAGCAGGATGTAGTAAAACGGCATGCGGCTGTCGAAGACCATCTGGCCGGGGTCGGTTCCCGTATACGGAAGTTGCAGCCCCTCGGAGCCGCCGATGGTGATGCCGGCGACCTCCTTGAGATTGACGAACAGCGCCATCAGCATCTGCGCCACCGCAAACATCGCCAGCGCGAAATAGTGGCCGCGCAGCCCGGCCCGGAAGGTGGCGATGGCGACGACGACGCCGAAGGCCGCCGCGACCAGCGCCCCGATCAGCATGCCGATCCACGGGGAGACGCCGGCATTGATCCACAAAAGAGCAGAAACATAAGCACCAAGCCCGAAAAACGCGGCATGGCCGAACGACATCTGCCCTGCCCAGCCGCCCAGTATGTTCCACGAGCTTCCCAGATAGGCGAACATCAGGAGGACGATGCCGACCTCCAGCACGTAGCCATTCGCGAAAATGGGGGCGGCCGCCGCCACGACCAGGAACAGCACCGGCAGGATCGCGCCGCTGCCCCGGATGCCGGCGCGCGCGCCGTTTGCCGCGAGCGCGGTCACGCCTTGCTCCCCAGGAGACCGGTGGGACGGAAGAGAAGCACGCCGAGGAATATGGCGAACATCAGCACCTCCTTGAAAGAACCAGGCAAAAGGGCAGCGCCCACCGAAACCGTTATTCCGAGCACCAGCCCGCCGAGCAGCGACCCGGCCATGCTGCCAAGCCCGCCCAGCACCACGACGACGAAGGAGGCGATGTTGAAAAGATCGCCCACTGTCGGCGAGACGTAGAAGAAGGGCGTGACGGCGGCGCCGGCAATGCCGACGCAGGCGCTGCCGAGCGCGAAGGCCAGCGTATAGGCCAGCCGCACATTGATGCCGCACAGCGCCGCCCCTTCCTGCTGCTGGGCGACCGCGCGAATGGAGCGGCCAAGCCGCGTGCGCTGGAAGATGAACAGCAGCACGGCCGTCGCCGCCAGCGCGGCGACGAAGGTCAAGATGCGCGTCAGCGGCACGAAAGCCGGGCCGATCTGGATGACATCCTGGCCATAACTTGGCTGCAAAACCCTGAAATCGGGTGAAAAAAGCACCTGCGCGGCATTGGTTATGAACAGCGACAGGCCAAGCGTCACCAGGAACTGGTTCTGCAACGCCTTGCCGCGCATCGGATCGAGCAGGAACAGATAGACCAGCGCGCCGAAGACGAACATGACAGGCCCGGCAATGAGGATGCTCAGATAAGGGTCGATGCCATAGACCTGGAACAGCCAGAAAGTCAGGTACATGCCCATCATCATCATCGCGCCATGGGCGAAATTGATGATGTCGAGCACGCCATAGATGATGTTGAGGCCGAGCGCGATCAGCCCATAGACGCCGCCAAGCAGGACGCCGGCGACGAGCGCCTCGAAGATAAGACTGGTCACTGTTCCTCCTCGATGTCAGGCGAGCCGCAGGCATGGGACAGGCCCATGCCCAAGAGCACCCCGGCCGGACAAGCCCGGCCGGCGCGCTGCTGCGGGTTCAGCCGAAGGTGGCCGGGAATATCGGCTTGGCCTGCGCATACTGATCGGGCAGGACAACCGCCGGCGCGCCGTTCTGCACCTGGAGCATGACGATGCCGGCATTCTTGTTCTGGCCGACTTCATCGAAGGAAATCGGGCCTTGCGGCAGGATGTGGTCGGTGAGGTTGGTTTTCGTCAGCGCCTCGCGGATCGCTTCCTTGTCTGCCGAGCCGGCACGCTCGATCGCATCGGCAAGCACCTTGACCGCCGAATAGGCGTAGGCGCCCTGGTGGGTCAGCGCCAGCCCGCCGCTGAACTTGGCGAACCGTTCCAGCAGGCCGGGGATCGCCGGCGACGCCGGGTTCCAGTGCATGATGTTGTTGAAATAGCCGTTCGCGCCCGCCCCCATGTCCTTCGGAAAGGATGGGTTGGCATAGGCGGCGCTGCCGACGCCCACGACAGCCTTGATCTGCGGCTTGCGCTGCTGGATCAGCTTGGCGATCAGCAGGCCGTCGCCATAATAGGTGCTCGCCGCCACGACATCGGCGCCGGTGGCCAGAAGCTTGGAAACCTCGACGCTGAGATCGGTGGAGGTGGCGGCGTAGGACAGGACGGTGCGCACTTCGATGCCGTGCTTTTCGGCCGCGCCCGGAAACGAGCGCCCGACCGACGAGCCAAAGGACGAATCCTCGTGCATGTAGGCGATGCTCAAGGTCGAAAGGCCCGCGCTCTTCATCAGCAGGACCAGGTTGTCGGCGGAAAGCTGGCCCATGCTGGTCGAGGACGGCGCCAAGCGGAACGTGTATTTGAACCCGCGCTGGAGGATTTCGTCGGCAATGCCCTCGTCGGCCACATGCGGCGTCTTCTTCTGCTCGGCCACCTGCGTGGTGATGCGCATCGTCGAACTGAGGTAGGAGCCGACCAGGCCGACGGCGCCGGCCTCGATGACGCGCTGCGTTTCCACGCTGGCGACGTCGTTCTTGCCCTGCGTGTCGCCCGTGATCAGTCGAAGCTTCTTGCCCAGCGAATGGATGCCGCCGGCCTCGTTGATTTCATCGACGGCCGCCTGGCAGCCGGCGGTCGCCACCTTGCCGTCCAGCGCCACGAAACCCGTCACCGGATGCAGATTGGCGATGATGATCTCGTCCTCCGCATAGGCGCGGCTGACGTAAGGCATGGCCAGAAGGGTCGCGCCGCCAAGCAGGACCTTGCGGCGATTGATGACGAATTTCTGCGGGATTTCGCTCATTTGGTTCTCCTCCGCTGTCTGCCGGCCACATTTCCTGTGGCCGGCACTCCTCAGTCGCCGGTTCGTGCCGGCGCAGTTTTACGTGATCTGAGATCACAGTTAACTTGACAGTGCCGCGCGCCCAATGCAAGCGGCATTTTCAGTAGTCCATAGAGCCGGCGTCGGGACGCCGGCTCGCCCTGTTATCCCGGCACATGCCAGTCGGCGGTCAAGACCGAGCCGCTCTCGGATTCGGTGATGAAGATCGTCTTGCGATCCGGCCCGCCGAAGGTCAGGTTGGTGACGGTTCGGCCCCGGCAGGAAACGATCCGCGCGATCAACTCGCCATGCCTGTCATGCACGAACACGCAGCCGAGCGAGGCGTGGGCGACGAAGATGTTGCCTTCGCTGTCGATGACCATTCCGTCAGGGCCGACCGCGCCGAAATAGCTACAGAAGCGCCCCACCTTCATGGTCGTGCCATCGGGAAGGATCGGCACGCGCCAGATGGCGTTGTCGCGCGTCATCGCCACATAGAGGATCTTCTCGTCGGCGGTCAGGACAAGGCCGTTGGGGCCGGCCCCGTTGGCCAGCACGCAATCCAGCTGGCCGTTCGTGCGCAGCCGGAAGACACGGCCTGTCGGATCGTGCAGCCCGGTCTGGCCCTGGTCGGTGAAATAGACATCGCCATTGCGCGCCACGATCAGGTCGTTGGGGCCTTTCAGCCGCTCGCTGCGATAGCGTGCGACAATTGACGACATCTCGCCGCTGACCGGATCGAGGGAAAGAATGCCCTGCTTGTAATCGGCCACCAGCAGCCTGCCGTCCGGCAACCGCCGCAAGCCATTCGGCTCGCCGTCATATTCGACGATCACCGTCCACTCGCCCTGCGGCGAGACCCGGAATATGCGCCCGTAAGGAATATCGACGAGAAAGAGATTTCCGTCGCTGTCGAAGCAGGGGCCTTCGATGAGGCAGTCCGGCGTCGCGCCGTCCTGCCAGCGGCCACCGGCGACGGGGCCGTCCTGCCGCTTGCGCAGATGGGCGGGAACCTCGGTAAAAACCTTGGTCGGCACTATTCTTGGGGGGTGATCGAGAAACAAGCTGCGCTCCAACTATCGAGGCCATGTCTTTACGGCCGCAGCCTTGCGGAAAGGCGGCGGCGACATCGCGGTCAGGACAATGACTGAAGGTCTCCGCAAACGCTGATCGCCTGGCCGGAAGTGGTGCGCGCACGCGGCGAAACCAGAAACAGGATGGTATCGGCCAACTGCTGCGGCGAAATCATCTCCTTCACCGACACGCGGTCCAGCGCCCGGCGCTTCATCTCGTCCAGCGAGACGCCGGCGGCCTTGGCCTTTTCCGTCAGCACGCGGTCCTGGCGCTCGCCCGCCACGACGCCCGGCAAAATGGCGTTGGCGCGGATGCCAAGCTCCGCAAGCTCGATGGACAGCGATTTCGTGAAGCCGATGACGGCCCATTTCGAGGCGGCATAAGGGGTGCGCAGGCCGAACCCCACCCGCCCGGCCGCCGAAGACAGGTTGATGATGCTGGCATTGTCGCTCTTGGCGAGATGCTTCACCGCAAGCCGCACGCAATTGAATTGACCCGTAATGTTGACGGCCAGCGTGCTTTCCCAGTCTTCGGGCGAGATTTCGTCCACGCGACCCGTCGGCCCGGCTATGCCGGCATTGTTGACGAGGCAGTCCAGCCCGCCGAATTCCTTGATCTGCGTGTCGAACAAAGCCGCCACCGAAGCGCGGTCGGAAACGTCGCAGACGCTGGTCATGACAGTTGGCAGGGCAGCCTTGGCGGCGCTCAGCGCCTTGGCGTCGACGTCGCAGACATGGACCCTTGCACCTTCTTCGACGAGGGCGGTCGCGATGGCCAGGCCTATGCCGCTTGCGCCGGCCGTGACGAGTACACGAAGCCCATCGATCCTCAAGTCCATAACCTGCTGTCCTGCTTTCTAGATCGGCAAGGTGCCGGTCGACTGGATGAATTGCGACGAACCGGAAATGTCCGCCGTCAGCGCCGCGCGAGCGGCGGCCGGGTCCTGCGCCTCGATCGCCGAGACGATGCGGGCATGGAACTGCTCGGCGTCGCCGGAACGAAGACGCTGCGACGACGAGCGCAGATCGAGATTGATGACCGGGCCGACCTTCAGCCAAAGCCCCTCTATGATGCCGACGAGCACCGGCAACTGCGCCGCCTCGTAGATGGCGAAGTGCAGATCCTTGTTGAGCCTCAGCGCCTTGTCGGAATTGGACGCCTCGGAGTTGACCGCCTTGCGGAACTGCTCGTCGAGCGACTTGATCCTTTTCAGGTCCGCGCTTGTGCGCCGAAGTGCCGCCTGCTCGGTGGCGAAGCCTTCGATCTCGCAGCGCACCAGCGTCAGTTCCTGGAATTTCGCCTGCGTCATCACCGGAACGCTGACCGCGCGGTTGGGCAGCACGGTCAGCGCCTCGTCGGCCACCAGCCGCGTTACCGCTTCGCGCACCGGCATCATCGAAACGCCGATAGACGCGGCGACTTTACGCAGCGAAAGCTTCTCGCCCGGAAACAGCTTCCCGGCCATCAGCAGGTCGCAGAGTTCGGCGTGAACACGGTCGCCCAATGTCACGCGTTCGATTTGTCCGATCGTCTCAAGTGCCGTTTTCATGTCCAATCCTCTCCTATAGCTCTGGACAAATTGCCGTCATGATGCAACCTATTTCGTGATCACAGATCACGGATTTTGATTATTTAGTGTTGAAAATGCCGGGACATAAGGACAGGTGCAGGCCATGAACTCAGGCGAGGGAAGGCAAGTTGCGGTTATTGGCGCCGGTTTGATCGGCCGCTCATGGGCGATTGTGTTCGCCGCGGCAGGATGGAGCGTGCGAATCACCGATCCGGACAATGTGGTGCTTGACGCAGCGCCTTCGCTCATCCGCCAAAGCCTCACGGAACTTTCCGAATACGGGCTTGTGGAAAACCCGCACGATGCCGCTGCACGCGTGACGACGGCCGCCGACATGGCCGACGCCGTGGCGAACGCCACTATCGTGCAGGAAAACGGCCCCGAGGATGTCGAGGTGAAGCGGCGGATATTCGCCGATCTCGACCGGCTGTCGCCGCCAGAGGCTATCCTGGCCTCATCGTCTTCCGCCATTCCCGCCTCCCAGTTCACCGAAGGCCTGCCTGGGCGGCATCGCTGCCTTGTCGCGCATCCGGTCAATCCCCCTCATCTCATTCCCGTCGTGGAACTCTGCGGCGCTCCGTGGACTTCGGCCGAGGTCATCGCCACCGCCCGCGAGATTTTTGCCGATATTGGACAGACTCCCGTCACTATAAACAGCGAAATCGAAGGCTTTGTCTTGAATCGTCTTCAGGGAGCCTTGCTGGCCGAAGCTTTCCGGCTCGTCGGCGACCAGATTATCAGCCCGCAAGACCTCGACAGGACCGTCAAGGACGGTCTTGGCCTGCGCTGGAGCTTCATGGGGCCTCTCCAGACGATCGACCTGAACGCCCCGGGCGGAATTGCCGACTACTGCAAACGCTATACCGGGTTTTACCGGCGCCTGAGCGAAACGCCCGCGCCGCCCGAAGTGTGGGATGCGCCGAATGTCGAGCGCATCCTCCAAGCCTGGGGCGATGGCCACGACAGCGACGCGCGCGCCTCGCAAAGCGCCTGGCGCAACGGAAGGCTGGCGGCCTTGCGCGCGCACAAGCTCGCCGCGTCAAAGGGCTGATCCGGGCAGCCAGGCATGACGCGATTCACCTTAATCCTCCCACCCATCCACCTTCATTAAGCGAGGCTTCCAATGGCACAGCGAAAAGTCATCATCACCTGCGCGGTAACCGGGGCGATCCACACACCCTCCATGTCGCCCTATCTGCCGATAACCCCGCATGAAATCGCCGATGCGGCGGTAGAGGCCGCCGAGGCCGGCGCCGCCCTTGTCCATGTGCATGCCCGCGATCCGGTAACGGGAAAGCCGGACCAAAGCCCGGATGCGTTTACGCCGATCCTCCAGGCGATCAAGCAGCGCTCGAACTGCGTCGTGAACATCACCACCGGCGGCGCGCCGACGATGCTGGTCGCCGAACGCGTCAAGCCTGCCGCCCATTTCAAGCCCGAGGTTGCTTCGCTCAACATGGGGTCGATGAATTTCGGCCTCTATCCGATGCTGTCGCGCTTCAAGACCTTCAAGCATGACTGGGAAGAGCCTTACCTGACCGGCTCCGTCGACCGCATCTTCCGCAACACCTTCCAGGACATCGAATATATCCTCAAGACCTGCGCCGAAAACGGCACGCGCTTTGAGATCGAATGCTATGATATCGGCCATCTCTACACGCTGGCGCACTTCGCCGAGCGTGGCCTGATCAAGCCGCCCTTCTTCGTGCAGAGCGTCTTCGGCCTGCTGGGCGGCATCGGCCCGCACCCGGAAGACGTGGCGCACATGAAGCGCACGGCCGACCGCCTGTTCGGCGACCAATACAAATGGTCTGTGCTCGGCGCCGGGCGCAACCAGATGCCGGTCGCCGCAATGGCGGCAGCGATGGGCGGCAATGTCCGTGTCGGCCTGGAGGATTCGCTGTGGATCGGGCCGGGCCAGCTTGCGAAGTCCAACGCCGAGCAGGTCCGCGCCGTGCGCCAGATCATCGAAGGTCTCGGCCTCGAAATCGCGACATCGGACGAGGCGCGCGAAATGCTGCAACTCAAGGGGTCCGACAAGGTCGCATTCTGATTTTTCCGATGACGGAACATCGGCCGGACATGCGGCCGATGTTCCGTCAGCAAGGCACGATTGCCGCGTTCAAACCGTTGCCACCGGCGTCAGCGGAGTGCCGACCGACCCCGGCAGGCGCAGCGGCGGCGCGGTCAAGAGGAAGCGGCTTCGCCCGTTAGCCCGCAGCCATGCGGCCAGTTCGGTCAGATACCACAACTCGCCAAGGGGCATGCCGAGCTTGAAGATGCAGTGCTCGTGCAGTGGCAGGTAGGCGCAGCAATCGCACTGGTCGCGTCCGGGATTGAGTTCCACCGCATAATTATCCGCGGCAATGGCGGCGATATTGCTGTCGGTGATCCATTGCAGCAGCCTGTCGTCGCGCCCGTCGAGCACGGCGCAGCTGCGCAGCCCCTCGACGGTCGGCTCCTTGTTCATTTCGAGAATGGCGGCGCCAAGGCCGGTATGCAGGCACAATATATCGCCCTTCTCGACGGCCACCTTGTCGGTGTCCATCACCTTCATCAGCGCATCATATCCGATGATCGCCCGTTCGCGCCCGTAATGATGCGCGAGATCGACCAGCACGCCGCGTCCCTGCAAGGCGCGTTCGGCCATGCGCTCCGCGCCCAGCGCCTTGGCGCAGAATGTGGTGCGCTCCTCACCCGCGCCGGCATCGGCGGCGTCGGTCGGGCCGATGAAATCCGTTTCGGCGCGGTATCCATTGTAGAAAACGGCTTCCGCCTCGCCGTCGCCATCGGCGTCGAACAGCGAGCCGACATGGCCCAGCGCGTCCCAATGCGTCGAATATTGCAGATGCAGGATCGCAACATCGTCGTTGACCACATCGGTCGTGCGGGCGTCTTCTTCCGCCATGCGATAGGCGAAATAGGGTTTTCCCCGCCGCAGGGTCGGCCGCAGGACGGGCGGCTTGCGCGCGGCGCTGAGCACGTTTCCGCCCGGATAATCGAGCGGCAGGCTGAGGCAGAAGGCAAGGCCTTCGCGGGCTTCGGCAAGCCCCTTGCGCACCACCTCCGGGGTCAGGAAATTCAGCCGGCCAAGCTGGTCGTCAGCGCCGAATTCGCCCCAGTTGGACCCTTTCGGCCGGTTGCGCCAGCGAAGGTTGCGCGCCGTCATGCATCGGTCTCCTGGCGGTTGGACGCGGCCCCGGCACTTTGCCGGATGGACAGCGTCGGCATCGAAATGCTCGTCAAAGGCACGCTAGAACGTACCGAGATAGGCGTCGATAATATCCTGGCGCGTGCGCAGTTCCTCGGAGGTTCCGGCAAGCTGCACCTCGCCGACGCTCAGCACCACGCATCGCTGCGCGAAACTCAGCGCCAGTTCGGCATTCTGCTCGACCAGCAGCACCGTCTGGCCGGCGCTGCGCAATTGGGCCAGCAGTTCGAACACCGCTTCCACGATCTGCGGGGCCAGCCCCATCGAAGGCTCGTCCAGCATCAAAAGCTTAGGCTCGCCGATGATGGCGCGGCCGATGACCACCATCTGCTGTTCGCCGCCCGAAAGGCTTCCCGCCTGCTGCAAGCGGCGTTCCTGGAGCTTCGGCAACAGGCCGTAGACCATTTCGAGGCCCGCCTGCGCCGACAGTCCGCCGAGCCGCTGGCGGCCAAGGAGCAGATTGTCCTCCACCGTCATCGGGCCGAATATATGCCGCCCTTCCGGAACGTGGCCGACACCCAGCCTTGCCACCTCATGCGGCGGCTTTCCCTTCATGTCGTCTCCAAGGAAGGCGATCCTGCCTGCCGTCACCGGCGCCAGGCCCGATATGGCCCGCAGCGTCGAGGACTTGCCTGCGCCGTTCGGACCGATCAGCGCCAGACATTCGCCGGCCGCAAGTTCGAACGACACGTCGCGCACCGCCGCGATGCCGCCATACCGCACCTCAATGCCCTGTACGCTCAGCATCAGCCCTGCCGCCTCCCAAGATAAGCGGTGATCACGCGCTCGTCGTTCCTGATGGCTTCGGGCGTGCCGACGCTGAGCAATTGCCCGTGGTCGAGCACCGCGATCGTTTCAGCCAGCTGCATGACGAAGCGCACATTATGCTCGATCAGCAGGACGGTGACGCCCCGGCCCGGTAACTGCCGCACCAGTTCGGCCAGGTTGCCGACCTCGCGCGCATTGAGGCCGGAGGCGGCCTCGTCCAGAAGCAAAAGGCTTGGCCGCGAAGCCAGCGCGCGCGCTATCTCCAGCAGCCTGACCTTGCCCAGCGGCAGGACCTTGGCCGACTGGTCGCGCAAGTCGGCAAGACCTGTCCTTTCCAATTCCTCCTCGGCGCGACGGCGCGCTTCCCGTTCGCTGGCAATCGCGCCGCCAAGCCCGGTGAGCTGGCCGAGCAGGCCGCCCTTGATGTGCTGGTAAGCCCCGACCAGCACGTTCTCGATCACCGAGAGATCGTGGCAGATCTCCGGTATCTGGAACGTGCGCCCGATGCCGCGCCGCGCGATGCGCTCGGCCGGCAGGCCGGAAACCTTTTCGCCGTCGAGCCGCACTTCGCCCTGCGAGGGCGCCCGGAAACCGGAGATGACGTTGAACAGCGTGGTCTTGCCGGCCCCGTTCGGGCCGATCACCGCGCTTATCGAGCCTTCGCGGACACCGAATGTAACATCGCGGTTGGCCCACAGGCCGCCGAACCGCACTCCCACCTTGTCGACGGACAACTTCATGTCAGGCAGCACCGGGTTGGGGCCGCGCGCGACGCGCGCGCACGCCTTCGATCAGCCGCTGCGCCAGGCCGATCAGCCCGCCGGGTTCGATGGTCAGCAGTACGATGACGATGGCTCCGAAAACGATGCCATAGGCATTCTGGAGCTGGTGAAGCCATTCAGGCAGGAAGGTGAGCAGGATGGCCCCGACCGCCGCGCCCCACAGCGAGTTGATGCCGCCGACGACCAGCGCCAGCAACAGGTTGATCGAGGCGTCGATGGTGAAGGTGTCGGGGCTGATATAGCCGACATAATGCGCATAGAGCGCGCCCGAAAAGCCTGACAGCGCCGCCGAAAGGGCAAACACCTCCGCCTTCAGCCGCGAGACGTCGATGCCGACCGAACGCGCCGCCGTCTCGGATTCGCGCGTCGTGCGCATGGCGCGGCCATAGCTCGTCGCGATCATGCGGTAGGCAAGCACGAAGACCAGGATCGCGCAGCCCGACGCGAAATAATAGATGGCGCGCGGCGTATCGAAGGCGAACGAGCCGATGGACAGCGGCGGGATGTTGGCCACGCCGGAATAGCCGCCGGTCATGCTCTCCCACTCCACGAAGACGGTGTGGACGATGAGGCCGAGGCCGGCCGTCACCATGGCGAGGTAATAGCCCTTGAGACGCAGGATCGGCCGACCGACCAGATAGGCCAGGATGGCCGGAACGATGGTGGCCGCGACCATTCCCAGCAAAGGCGGCACGCCGAGCCGCGTGGCTGCAATAGCCGAGACGTAAGCGCCGATGCCGAAGAAGCCCGCCTGCCCCAGCGATATCTGGCCGGCAAAGCCGAACAGCAGGGAAAGGCCGATGGCCTGAATGAGGTTGATGGCGGCGAACACCATCAGGCCGAGCGTCGAATCCGTGGTGAAGACCAGCGGCAGGACGAGCCAGGCCAGCAGCACAAACGGGATGATCAGGCGGCGCATGGTCATGGCCTACATCGCCTGCGTATGGCGGCGTTCCGCCCGGCCGCCGAGCAGCCCCGATGGCTTGATCATCAAAACGAGGATGAGCACGATCAGCGCCACCGAATCCTTCCAGCCCGAAGGCAGCACCGCAACCGACGCCGCCTCGATGAGGCCAAGCGCCAGGCCGCCGACGATTGCCGAGCTGCTGCGGCCGAAACCGCCCAGCGCCGAGGCCGCGAAACCTTTGAGGGCGAGCGTGAAGCCCTGGTCATAGGTCGCGTTGGTCAAGGGCGTGATCAGCACGCCGGCCAGCGCGCCGAGCGCGCCGGACAGGATGAAGCTGATGCGCACCATCTTGCGCACGTCGATGCCCATCAGCGAGGCCGCCTCGCGGTCGATGGCGCAGGCGAGCATTTCGCGCCCCAGCGCCGAGCGGCTGAAGAAAATGCCAAGCCCTGCCATGGCCAGGCCGCCGATGCCGATCACCCACAGCGCCTGCAACTGCACCACCGCGCCGAAGACCCGCAGCGGCGGCCCGGCGGTGAAGGGATCGAAATAGAGCGGGTTAGGCCCCACCCAGAGCAGCGTCGCCGTCTTCAGCACGACCGAAACGCCGAGCGTGATCATGACGATGGTCATGACGCTGCCGTTTCGCACGCGCGACACCGCGCCGAAGTCGATCAGCGCGCCAAGCGCGCCGACCGCGGCCACCGTCGCTATGATGGCCAGCCATAGCGGCCAGTGCCACTCGCCGATGGCGATGCAGGCCAGGACCCCGCCCAGCATGACGAATTCGCCTTGCGCGAAGTTGATGACGTCGGTGGCGTTGAAGATCAGGTTGAAACCCAGACCCACCAACGCATAGATGGCGCCGACCGTCAGTCCACTAATGGCGAATTGCACCAGTTGGGCGGAATCCATGCAGCGGCTCCCCGATCAGAAACCGTGCTGTACGCCGACCATACGGCCGTCGCGCACCTGCACGATCCAGACCGAGTCTACCCCCAGCCCTTCATGATTGTCGGCGGTATAGGTGTAGGTGCCGGCTGCCAGTTCGTATTTCGAGATCTGCTCGAAGCCTTCCCGCATGGCGTTGCGGTCGCCCTTGGCGTTTTCTATCGCCTTGACGACCAGATGCAGCGCATCCCAGCCGATCGTGTCGTAGATCGTCAGCTGGTAGTCGTCGCCGTTCTTGTCCTTGTAGATCTTGGCGAGGTCGGTCTGTCCGGCAGTCACCTGGTCGGGGGCCGTCAGTGTCACCATGTAGACGCCTTCAGCGGCGGCGCCGGCGCCCTTGATGATGGCGGCGGCGGCCGTGCCCTGCGAACCGATGATCGGCGCCGTATTGCCGAGCTGCGATCCGTTGCGCAGCGCGATGGACATGGTGGAGCCTGAACCCCACAGGATGATCGCCGCCGGCTTGGTGGCCAGCAGCTTCGTCCATTCGGCGGTGGTGTCGGTCGCGCCGTAATTCACCTTCTCCGCGCCGGTGATGGGCAGGCCCATCGCCTTCGCCTCCACCTGAAGTGCGGCATAGGCGTCGCTGCCATAGGCGTCGCTGGTGTAGAGGATGCCGACATTTGCGGCCTTGAGCTTGTCACGGGCGAAAGTCAGCGCGGCCTTGGTATTGTCGGCGTCGCTGGTCTGGCAGCGGAAGATATAAGGGTTGCCGAGCTTGGTGATCGAAATCGTGTTGTTGAAGGAACATGCCGGTATCTTGGCCTGCTGCAAGGCCGCGGATGCAGCAAGCATGTTGCTGCCCTGGTTCGGCCCGATGATGGCGTAGACGCCTTCCTCGGCCAGTCGGCGGAAATTCTGCACGGCGATGTCGGGCTTGCTCTGGTCGTCGCGGATCACCAGTTCGATCTGGTGGCCATTGACGCCGCCCTTGGCATTGATCGCGTCCGCCGCGATCTTGACGCTGTCCACCACCGGGATGCCGAGCGAACTGGCGCCGCCGCTCAACGGCTCCGAAACGCCGACCTTGTAAGTTTCCTGCGCATGCAGGGGCGAACCGAGGCAAAGCAGGCTGCCCGCAACGACGAGAGACCTGAGAACTGCACTACCGTTCATCACTTCCTCCACTGATTTTCCGGCTGTTTGCGAACGCCGGCTTTCTGTTCCCAATCGAGGCTGCGCCGATCATCTCCCTACCGGCGCAGCAATTATCTTTACGTCAGGCGATCGACTTCGCGCTCCTGACCGTCTCGCCCAGCACCTGCGAGAACAGGCTGGTGCTCGAAAACACCGCGATCGGGATGCCGCGCTTGCGAACATCGGCGACTTCGGCAGAACTGCGCACGAAGGTAGAGGCGACCGAGCCGGCGGCAACGGTATCCTTGACCACCTTGTCGATCGCCGCCACCACGGTTGGATGGCCCGGATTGCCGGGATGGCCAAGCGAGATCGAAAGGTCGGCAGGCCCGATGAAGATGCCGTCGATATTGTCGAGCGCGGCGATGGCCGACACATGATCGAGGGCCTTGGCATCTTCGATCTGCACCAGCACGACGGTGTTTTCATAGGCTTTGTTCAGATGCTCGGTAAGCGTGGTGAAGCCATGCCGCCCGGCCCGCGCCGTCGTCGCCAGCCCCCTCACGCCATGCGGCGGATAATGCGCGGCAGCCGCGATGGATGCGGCCTCCTCGGGCACACACACATGGGGCACCAATATGCCGGTGGCGCCAGCGTCCATGATGCGCAGGATTTCGCCCTGCGTCATGCCGACCGTGCGGACCAGCGCCGGCACCCCGGCGGCTTCCGCCGCGCGCAGCTGGTTCTCCAGCGTTTCGGGCGTCGCCGACCCATGCTCGGTGTCGAGGATGAGGAAATCGAAGCCTGCATAGGCCACCATTTCGGTTATCGACGGCGACGGCACCATGACGAAACAGCCGACGAGACTTTCTCCGGCGCGCAACTTTTTCTTCAAGACGGACAAACTGGACCTCCCATGCAATTATCGTCGAACAGACACGACCTCAGGTTTGCGTCCCGGCCATCCATTCCCGTACAGGCAGATGAAATGTGCGCATACTGCGATCTGTGATCACATTTATATTGAATTATGACGACTGGGTTGTCTAGATGCATTCGGTTGTGAAAAAAGAAAACGCGCCACACTTTTGGGGAGAAACGCGATGAAGTTGTTCGATCTGAGCGAGCGGGTGGCGATTGTCACCGGCGGCAATGGCGGGATCGGTCTCGGCATGGCGAAAGGCCTTTGCCAGGCGGGCGCGCAAACGGTGCTTGTCGGGCGCAATCGCGACAAGGGCGAAGCGGCGGCCGGCGGTCTCGTCGGCGTTGGCCTGAAGGCAAGCTTCCTCGAAGCCGACGTTACCGACGAGGCAAGCTGCCGCGAACTGGTGAAGGCCGTGACCGAGAGGCATGGCGGCGTCGACGTGCTGATCAACAATGCCGGCATCGCCATTCGCAAGTCGCCGCAGGACTACACGCTTGCCGAATGGCACGCGGTGCTCGACACCAACCTGACAAGCGCTTTCCTGACATCGCAGGCCGTCTATGACAGCATGAAGGCGCGTGGCGGCGGCAAGATCATCAACATCGCCTCGGTGCTGGCCCTCTTCGGCGCGCCGTTCGCCATCGCCTACTCGGCCAGCAAGGGCGGGCTGGTGCAGTTCTCCAAGGCGCTCGCCACCGCCTGGGCGCCCGACAACATCCAGGTCAACGCCATCCTGCCTGGCTGGATCGACACCGAACTGACGGTCGAGGCGCGCGCGCAGGTGGCCGGCCTTGCGGAAAAGGTGATCGCCCGCGTGCCGGCCAAGCGCTGGGGCAAGGTCGAGGATTTTGCCGGGGCCGCCGTCTTCCTCGCCAGCTCGGCCTCGGATTTCGTCACCGGTTCGAGCCTGACCGTCGATGGCGGATTTTCCGCGCAGGGCTGACGCGGCAGCGTCCGGCCACCGCGTCAGGCTGAAATGCCCGTCAGCGAAGCCCGGTCATCTTGTTCCAGGTCTTGACGAACCCCGCCCGCATCGGCGTGTAGATCGACCAGTCGGTCGGCAAGAGCAGGTTCAATTCGCTGATCGGCACGCCGCCGGGAGGCGGCGCGACATCGGCGCGCGGCGAATGCAGGAACACGTAATCGGCCTGGATGCGCTGGCCGAGCGGCGAGAGGAACCAGTCGAGGAACAGGCGCGCCGCTTCGGGATGCGAGGCTTCCTTGATCACGCCCCACACTTCCGGGCCGGCCGGCAGGCCGCTTGGCGGCAACACCATTTCAATTGGAGCGCCTTTCTGCTTGTAGAGCAGGTAGCCGGAATATTGCGCGGTGACGGCCACCTCGTCGTCGCCGTTGACGATGCGGTCGAACTGCTGGACGTAGGAATCGAAAGCGGTCGGCTTCAGTTCGGCGATCTTCGGCCAGAAACCGTCGCCCAGTTTCTTCCCCAGCAGATCCCACGCCAGCAGCTGCAAGCCGGAATTGCTCGATTTCACGCTGAGCTTGCCCGCCCAGCGGGGGTTGGTGAGGTCGGCCCAATCCTTGGGCGCTTCATCCTTCGCCAGTATCTTGGGATTATAGGCGATGCCCGCCATGATGACCGCGCCCCAGGTCCACAGCCCTTCGGGTTTGCTTTTATATTCGCTCTTGTAGGCGCTGTCCTGCGGCGAGACATAGGCCCCGTAGCCGCCGTGGTTCTGGAAGTCGAGCACCAGTCCGGTGTCGGAAAGATGCAGCACGTCGGCAAGGAAACTGCCCGACTGCCGCTCGCGCATCAGGCGGGCATAGAGCGCGCCGCTTTGCAGGCGCACATAGCTGGTCTTGATCTTGGGGAACAGTCGGTGGAATTCCTCAAGCAGTTTCACCGTCCCAGGTTCGGGTGCGGGAGAATAGAGAACGACCTCGCCTTCCTCCTGCGCCTTGGCGATATCCGCGCAGGTGGCGAAACCCTGCACCTGCTGGGGAGAGGGGCAGGCCTTGGTTTGCCTGTCGTCGGCGCGGGCGGCCGTGCCCAGCAGGGAAAAGGCCGCGAAAGCCAGTATCAGTCTGCGCATGTTCCATTCCTCCATTGCCTTCAATTCTTCAGCAGCACGCAATGCTCGGGCTTCAGGCAGGCCAGCACCGCCGATCCCGGTTCAAACATGTTGGTGGGGCTGCCGCGCACCATCAGGTCGCCGATCGGCGTTGCGACGCGGTACTGGATGAAATCGCCGTGGAACATGCGCCGCACGATGGTTGCGGCAAGCACGTTGAGCCGTGCATCCTGCGGCTTTTCGCGCTCCAGGGCGACATAGGCCGGGCGAATGGCAATCTCGTTTTCCGTGCCGTCCGGCTGGAACGGCGACAGCGCCTGCACCGTCACCCCATTGGCCTCGAAGGCGATGCTCCCGACCGCATTCGGACCTTTCACCTTGCCGCGAACGATATTGGCCGACCCGACGAAATCCGCGACGAAATGGTTGGCCGGCCTTTCATAGATGGTTTCGGGCGTGCCTATCTGCTCGATGCGGCCGGCATTCATCACCACCACCTTGTCGGAGATCGCAAAGGCTTCCTCCTGGTCATGCGTGACATAGAGCGAGGTAATCTTCAGGCGGTCGCGCAGATTGCCCAGTTCCTCGCGCATCTCGTTGCGCAGCTTGGCGTCGAGATTGGACAGCGGCTCGTCGAACAAAACGACTTTCGGCGAAAACGCGATGGCGCGGGCCAGCGCGACGCGCTGCTGCTGGCCGCCCGAAAGCCGGGAGGCGGCCCGGTCGGCATAGGGCGTCATCTGCACCAGGTCGAGCGCCTTGCGCACGGCATCGGCAATGGTCGCCTTGTCCTGCCGGCGCACGTTCAGCCCATAGGCCACATTGTCGAACACGCTCATATGCGGCCAGATGGCGTAGGACTGGAAGACCATCGAGATGCCGCGCTTTTCGGTCGGCACGTCGACGCGCTGCGCCTCCGAAAAGAACGGCTTGCCGTCGACAATTATCTCGCCGCCGGAGGGCCGCTCCAGGCCGGCGATGGAGCGCAGCGTCGTCGTCTTGCCGCAGCCGGATGGCCCAAGCAGGGTCAGGTGCTCGCCCCGCCCGACCGAGAAGGAAACGCCGCGCACCGCCGTCACCGCGCCATAGCGGATGACCAGATCGGTGACGTCGATCTGCGCGCCGAGTTCGCCGGCGGCGTGGGAGCCTTGCGAGCCTGATGGGGTCAAAGCGGGCCTCCCTTGTCGATGATCTGCCCGCTCTGGCGGCGGCTGATGTAGAACAGCACCAGCACGGCGATCAGCACCGTCGCGGTCTGTATGACGGCCATGGCGGCGGTGAGTTCGGTGCCGGAGCTGGACCAGGAACTGACGATGGCCGGCGCGATGACCTTGGAATTCGGCCCCATCAGGTAGATCGAGACGCCAAGCTCGCGCACGCTGGCGATGAACAGCAGCACCCAGGCCGAGATCATGCCCGGCCGCATCAGCGGCAGGGTGACGGTGCGCAATTGCTGGCTCCACGAAGCGCCGCAGACGCGGGCGCATTCCTCCAGGCTGCGGTCGATTTGCAGGACCACGCCGGCAAGCGTGCGCACCCCAAGCGGCAGCAGCACCGTGAAATAGGCGATCGCCAGCAGCCACAGCGTGCCGTAGATCGGAATCGGCATGTTGAGCCACGCCCACAGCAGCGCCAGGCCGAAGACCATGCGCGGCACCGCCTGCGGGAACATGACGACATATTCCATCACGCCCCGGCCCGGCGCCCTCGACCGATAGATGATCCAGACGAGCAGCATCATCACGAAGACGCCGACGGTCGCCACGCCAAAGCCGAGCATCAGGCTGTTGCCGATCGCGCTGCGGATGGAATCGAGGCTGAACGCGGTGGCGTAATTGGCCAGCGTGAATTCGCTTTGCGACATCAAAACGGTTGCGAAACGCTGGAACGAGGTCAGCACGAGGGCCGCCAGCGGCAGCACGACGGCAATCACGATATAGAGCCAGCAAAAGCCAAGCAGCAGCCAGCGGGAACGCCCGGCATCGATGGCGCGCGGCTGGAACGCCTTGCCCGAAATGGTCGCGTAGCTGCCGCGTCGCACAACCCAGCGATAGAGCGCGAGCATGGCGAACATGACGGCGAACAGCGAAATGCCAAGCGCGGCGGCCCGCCCGTAATCAGGCGGGTAGGACAAGGTGAGTTCCCATATGGCGGTGGTAATCACGTAGAAACGGCCCGGAATGCCCAGCACCAGGGCCGCCGCGAAGGAGCCGAGCATTTCGGCGAACACGAAGATGAAGGCGCCCATCACGGCCGGAAAGGTCAAAGGCAGGGTTACGCGCATCATGGTCCGGAACTTGCCCGCGCCCAGCACGCGCGAACTTTCCTCCAGCGACGGGTCCATGGACTTCATGGCGGCGGCGATCATGACGAAGGCGACGGTGCCCTCGAACAGCGCCATCACCCAGGCGACGCCTTCGGGCGTATAAATATCGACGAGCGGTCCCGAACCGCCGAGATACATCCACGCCTGGTTGATGAACCCGCTCTTGGGCGCGGCCAGGATCGCCCAGGCGAGAGCGCCGACCAGCGGCGTGACATAGAACGGAATTTCGATCAGCCGTTCCAGAAACCCCCTGCCCGGAATGCGGGTTCGGGTCAGTATCCATGCCAGCACGAAACCGACGGTGACGGAAATGATGGTGGCCACGAAGGCGACACGCAGCGTGTTGCCGATCACCGTCCAGTCCAGCGCCGATTCCAGATAGTTCGCGAGGCCGATCTCTTCGGGCGGGAAGATTTGCGGATCGCCGATATTCAGCGATTCCGCAACGAGGAAGACGACCGGATAGAGAACCAGGAAGCCGCAGACGACAAGGATGAGCAGCGTCACGAAGGCCTGGCCGCGAAGGCCGGGAACCGGCAGGCGCCAGCGCGGCGCGCGGGCTCGCTTGTCCATCCCGGCCTCGCTTTCCGGGCTCATTTCATGCCCGTCATCGACCGCATCTGGCGCAGGAACTCGGTGCGGCTCTTGGCGAAGGCCGCCCAGTCCTGCGGCCACAGAAGGTGCATCGCCGTGATCGGCAGCGCGCCTTCCGGCGGCGCGACGTCTTCGCGCGGCGAATGGAAATACCAGTAATCCACCGACGCCTTCTGGCCGCGCGGCGAAAGATACCAGTCGAGGAACAGCCGGGCGGCGTTCGGGTGCGGCGCGGTGTTGACGACGCCAACCACTTCGGGGCTGGCCGGCAGCCCGCTGGTCGGCGCGATGAACTCGATGGGCGCGCCCTTGTGCTTGTATTCGAGATAGGCGGCATATTGGGCGGTCAGCCCGATCTTGTCGTCGCCATTCACCAGGCGGTCGAACTGCTGCACCATGGAATCGAAGGCGCGCGGCTTCTGCGCGGCCATCTTGTCCCAGTAGGTGCCGTCCATCTGGCTGCGCAGTTCGTACCACGTCACATGCTGCATGCCGGAATTGGCGGATTTCATGGAGACGGCGCCGTCCCATTTCGGGTCCAGCGCATCCGGCCAGTCCTTCGGCGCCTGATCGGGCGGCACGATCTTGGGGTTATACGCCATGCCGGCGGGCATCAGGACGGCCCATGTCCAGTAGCCTTCGGGCGCGCTGCGGTATTCGGGCTTGTAGGCCGGCAGTTCGGGCGAAACGTAGGGCGCGTAGCCGCCCTTGGACTGGAAATCCAGCACCAGCCCCATGTCGCCGATCTGGAAAATGTCGGCCAGGTGGCTGCCGCCCTGCCGCTCGCTCATCAGGCGCGCATAGAGCGCGCCTGCCTGAAGACGGATGTAGCTGGTCTTGATCTTCGGGAACAGTTTCTGGAATTCGCCCAGCACCTTGACGGTGCCGTGCTCGATATCGGTGGCGTAGAAGACAAGCTCGCCTTCCTGTTCCGCCTTGGCGACATCGGCGCAGGTCTTGAAGCCCTGCACCTCCTGCGGTGATGCGCACACAACCGGCTCATCCGCCGCTCGGGCAAGCTGTATGCCACCCGCCAGTATCGTTGCCGCGAACAGAACTTGGAATTTCATCGAAACCTCCCTGGTTGCCGCGGCCGCTCATCGGCAGCGTTTGATTCTGGCTCCTGCGCCGATCTAAGCGTCCTTCTTCCCGTAGGACCCGGCGCGCGCCTTGTAGATCGGGTCGTCGTGGCAGGCCCCGGACGCCAGCATGTGGTAGACGCCGACCATGCCGTGCGCCTGCGGCGGTTCGGGGTCCATCGCCACCTTGGACAGGAACAGCGCCATGGAACTGCGCTCGGCCATCGCCTGCGCGAAGGCCATCGCTTCCGGCATCAGCCGGTCGAGCGGATGAACCGCATTGGCGAGGCCGCGCTGGTGGGCCTCCTCCGCCCCGATGCGCCGCCCGGTCAGCGCCCATTCCTTGGCGACGCCCAGCCCGACGATGGGCGGCAGGCGTTGCAGACCGCCCGAACCGGGTATGGTGCCAAGGACGATTTCCGGCAGCGAGAACAAGACATTATCGGCGACGATGCGGATATCGCAGGCCAGCGCCATCTCGAAGCCGCCGCCGGCGACATGGCCGTGCAGCGCGCCGATCACCGGCTTGGAGCAGGCCGCGATGCGGTTCTTGGTGGAAAAATCCAGCTTGAGATAGTTGCGGGCCGCCACCCCCTGGAACTGGCCGACCTCGCGCAGGTCCGAACCGGAACAGAATGCCCTGCCCGCGCCGGTGATGACGACCACCTTGACCTGTTCGTCGCCCTCGGCCCAGTCCATCGCCGCCTGCATTTCGCGGTGGGTGGCGGAATTGCAGGCGTTCAGCACCTCTGGCCGGTTGAGCGTCACCACCGCGACGGCCCCGTCCACCTGCGTGCGCAGATACTGGAACTCGGGCGCGCTCATTTGGGCCGCTTCCGGATCAGGGTTATGTGCTCGCCGTTCTGGACCACCTCGCCCTTCTGGTTCATCAGTTCGACCAGTTCGGTGATGATGCCCATGTTGGGCTTGCTGCCGCTTTCGCGCTTTTGCGTCAGTTGCCAGCGCACGCGCACCGTATCGCCGATCATGATCGGCTTCTTGAACGTCCATTTGTCCCAGCCGAGCGAAGCCACGCCCGTGCCTTGCGTATAGTTGGTGCGCCACATCAGGCCCTGCGCGATGGAAAGGCCGAGCAGCCCATGGGCGATGCGCGTGCCGAACTCGGTCTTCTTGCAGAATTCCTCATCGGTATGGACCTGGCTGTAATCGCCGGTCAGGCCCGAAAACGCGACCAGATCGGTCTCGGTGATCGTGCGGCCGGGCGAAAACCGTTCCTTGCCTGTTTCGAAATCCTCGAACCACAGGCCGAGCACGACAGGCTCGGGCATCGTTATCAAAGTCATTCCTCGTTTCCTCCAAAGGCATGTTCGAGATTCATGATGCCGTCAGCGAATATCTCCGCCGGCATCTGCTTGAGGTCGTCCGAGACGCGAAGGTCGAAGCCTATCTGCGCGCGGATATCGCGCTCCAGGTCGATGCCGGGCGCGATCTCGACAAGTTCTGGTCCGGCGGCGGTCAGCTTCATCACGCCGCGTTCGGTCACGTAGAGAACCTCTTGTCCCTTCTCGATGGCGCGCGCGGCGTTGAACGTAACCTGCTCGACCTTGGCGACGAACTTGCGGTGCCGTCCCTCCTGCACGATCTGCGTCTTGCCGCCGGCAACCTCCACCTTCAGGCCGCCGCTCTTCAGCGAGCCGCAAAACACGATGCGTTTGGTGCGGTCCGTGATGTTGTTGAAGCCGCCCGGACCATTGATCTCCTCGCCGAAGCGGCTGACATTGAGGTCGCCCGCGCCGTCTACCTCGCCGATGCCGAGGAAGGTTATGTCCAGCCCGCCGCCATCGTAGAAATTGAACTGGAATACCGAATCCATGATCGCTTCGGCGTTGAGCGCCGGCACGAAGGACCCGCCGAGCGCGGTCGCCATCATGCCGCCGAACACACCATGCTCGTTGGTGAAGGTGACCCGGTCGAGAATGCCTTCCTCCAGCGCCACCAGCGGCAGCCGGGTAGCGACGCCCGCGCCGAGATTGACCACGTCGCCTTCCCGCAGTTCCAGCGCCGCGCGCCGCAATATCGTCCGTTCAGAACCCTTCTTGACGGTTGGCAGGCCCTTCAGGGGATGTTTCATCGCGCCGGCCAGAAACGGGTTCCAGCCATTCAACGGGTCGGCCATCGCCGGCGAAAGCTGGGTCTGGTGCGGGTTGACGACGACGACATCGACCAGCGGACCGGGTATGCGCACCAGCCGCGGATCGAGGCTGCCGGCGCGCGCCAGCCGCTTCACCTGCACAATGACGCGCCCGCCCGACGCCTTGCAGGCCATGGCGATTTCGACCGCGCCCAGCGTGTTGGTCTCTTCCTCGAAGCTGATATAGCCGTTCTCGTCGGCGGTGGTGCCGCGTATGATGGCCACATCGATGGGAAAGGACGGGTAGAAGAGATATTCCTTGCCATCGACCTTCTCGACCCGGCAGGGCGGGCGTGTCGACTGCGCGTTCAGCGCCCCGCCTTCACGGCGCGGATCGAGAAAGGTGCCGATGCCAACCGGCGTGAAAAGACCGGGCTTGCCGGAGCCGATGGCAGTCAACAGCTCCACCATCGAACCCATGCTGATCATGTAGGCTTCCACCTCGCCGCCGCGCAGAAGATCGAGCAGGCGCGGATGCCTGGCCCTGGCGAACGAGGCGCCGACGAGGCGCTTCAGCATGCCGGGATGGGCAAAGCTGTTCATGCCGCCCTCGCCTGGCCGGTCGCCGGGCAGCATCGGCGTGATGAGGTTCAGCGCGCGTGGATGGCTCTCGGCCAGGAAACGCTCTTCCAGCGCCTTGAGCACCAGGTCTGGCTCAAGCACCGGTCCCGTGCCGCTGACGCAGACCGTGGCCCCGTCCGGTATCAGGGATACCGCCTGCGCGGCGTCGAGAACTTTAGGCATTCTTCCCATCTGTCGTCGGTTCCCCAAGATTCTAGTCTATTGCGCCGGCCGGCTCTCGCTCCACAGCCGCCGGACGTTCATCGGTCCCGGCGCGAAGCACATGGCAGGCATTTTCCGCAAAGTTTCCGCTACTTCTATCCGGCACGGCATCGCGTCGAGCAGGTCGCGGCGCGGATCGACGCCGGGCGCGATCTCGGTCAGCGTAAGGCCGTTCTCCCTCAGTTCGAAAACCGCCTTTTCGGTCACGTAAGTGATGTGCTGGCCGCGCCGATAAGCCTCTTGCCCGTTGAAGGATATGCTCTGCACCTGATCGGTGAATTTCAGTCCGGCCCTGTCGCCGACGACGAAGCAGAAGACGATCTTCCTTATGCCTTGCGTCATTTCGACGAAGCCGCCGGAGCCGGGTATGCGGTCGCCGAACCTGCCGACATTTACGTTGCCGCTTGCATCGACCTCGCCGACGCCGAGGAACGCGCAGTCGATGCCGCCACCGGCAAAGAAGCGTATCTGGTCGGCGGCATCGATGATGGCGGTCGGATTATGCGCGACGGGAAAGGTCTTGCCGCCGGCCGCATAGCCGTTGACGCCGCCGAACACGCCGTGCTCCACGGTGAAGGTGACGTCGTCCAGCACGCCTTCCTCGATGGCGATGGCCGGCAGGAAGCCAGGCACGCCGTAGCCGATGGCCAAAAGATTGTCGGGGCGCACCTCCAGGAACGCGCGGCGCATCACCACCTTGGCGGAATCGAGCGGCCGCATTGGCACGCTTGCAATGTCGAGCTGCTCCGCCCCGACAAGCGTAGGGTCGAAGACGACATTGGTGATCTGCTTCTGCGCCGGGTTGACGACGACGGCATCGACCAGCGCGCCCGGCACGCGCACCATATGCGGGTTGAGCGACCCGGCGGCAACCACCCGCTTCACCTGCGCGACGACCTTGCCGCCATTCGCCTTGGCAGCCTGCGCCAGCACCAGCGCGCCGATAATGGCAGGTTCCTCCTCGAAGGTCAGATTGCCAAGTTCGTCGGCGGTGGTGGCGCGGATGAAGGCGGTGTCCACGGGGATCGCCCGGTAATAGAGAAAATCCTCGCCGTCGATTTCGATGCGCTGGACGAGCTTTTCGCGCGATATCGAATTGAGGGCGCCGCCGCCATGAATCGGGTCCTCGAACGTGCCGAGACCAACGCGGGTGATCAAGCCGGGCCGGTTGGCGGATGCCGCCTCCAGCAGCCCATACATGACCCCGATGGAAAAATTATACGCCTCCATCTCGTTGGCGTTGATGCGCCGGATGAGTTCCGGCACGCCGACCGGCCATAGCGAACCGCCGATCATGCGCCTGACCAGGCCCGCCGTGCCGAAAAGACTGGTGCCGCGTCCCTCGATCTCGCCGGTGCGGATCGGGTGGAATTCCGTAAGGCCGGCGGGCGATCCGGTTTCCTTGAACTGCCGCACCAGCGCCTCGATGAGCAGGTCCGGCTCCTGCACGCCGCCTGCGCCGCCAACCGCCAGGCAGCTGCCCGACTGGACGAAGGCGACGGCTTCCTCGGCGGACATGATCCTGGATTTGCGTTTTTCCATCAGGCCTGCCCCTTGTCTTCCAGAAAACTGCCGGCATTGGCCCGGTAATCCTTGGCCGACTGGCAGACGCTGCTGACCAGTCCCTGCACCATCGGCGCGATCGCCCCATCGGCCGGCAGCCTGATGCAGGTCTTGGCATAGCGGATCGCCTCAGCCGGGCGCTGCGACAGCGCGCGCGCCCATTCGAGCGCTTCCGGCAAGGCCCGCCCGTCCTCGACCACGCGGTTGGCCAAGCCGATTTCCACGGCGCGGGGGCCGGCGACCCGCGTGCCCTCCATCACCAGTTCCAGCGCCCGCGATGGCCCGACAAGCGCGTGGAGACGCTGCATGCCGCCCGAACCGGGCACGCTGCCCAGCGTCATTTCCGGAAAGCCGAAAGCAGCCGTTTTCTCCACCAGCCGCATGTCGCAGCCCAGCGCCAGCTCCGCGCCGCCGCCAAGCGCAAAGCCGTGAACGGCGGCGATGCTCAGCAGCGGCGACCGGTTTATGCGTTCGCCCACGATCCAGGTGCGCTCGATGAAGCGCCGCAGCATCTCGCCGGCAAGCGTGCGCATGTGCTTGAGGTCGGCACCAGCGCAGAAGCTGCGCCCCTCGCCCGCGATCACCAGCACGGACGCCTGCTCCTGCGCCTCGATTTCGTCGAGGGCGGCGATAATGGCGTCGCACATGGCGCGGTCGATGGCATTGAGCACGTCGGGCCGCGCCAGCGTGAGGACCGCGACCCGGCCCTCCACCGCCAGCTTCACCCGGTCCGCCATGGTCACTTCGCGCCTCCGAACCGGCCAGGTTCGGCCTTGGCGGCGCCGTTGCCGACATGCCGCACCATGATCGGGCAGGACCATTTGGCGTCGTCGCGGAAATCGGCATCCTCGCGGTAATGGCTGCCGCGCGTCTCGCGCCGCTCGATCGCCGCCGCGCACATGGCGCGCCCGACATCGATCATGTTGACGGCCTCGGTGAACGCCACCACGTCCTTGACGGTCTCGATACCGAACTGTCCCGCTTCGAGCGCCGCCGCCAGTTCCGCAAGCTCCGCCTCGGCGGTCTTCAGCCCTTTTTCGTTGCGGACCACCAAGGCGTGGTCGGTCATGGTCTGCTTGATGCGTTGATGCGCCTGCCTGATCTTCAACGTACCGTCGCCGCCGGTCTTGGCCTGCAAGTCCGCGACCGCCGCTTCGGCAAGCCGCTCGACATTGGCCGCTGCGCGCGCGCGCCCGATCTCCGCCGCCCGGCGGCCGGCGCGCTTGCCGAACACCTGGCAGTTCAGCAGCATGTTGCCGCCAAGGCGATCCGCTCCATAGGGACCGGCGGCATTCTCGCCCGCCGACAGCAGGCCCTCGACCGAGGTCTGGCCATGCTCGTCTATGACGAGGCCGCCATTGATGGCGTGGCCGAACAGGCCGATGCGCAGCGGCGCGGCGTCGATGTCCATGTGCTTCTGGCGCAGCCAGCCTTTCGAAACGTTCCACAATTGCGTGAAACCCTTCTGGGTCAGCTTGTCCGGGTCGGTGGTGCGCAGGTCGAGGAAGAACGAGCCTGTCTCGTCGGCCCGCCCATCCCGCATCGCATTCTTGGTGGCGATTTCAAGCCATCTGGAAGCATCGGACGCGCTGAAGGGATAGTGTTCGACCTTCTTCAGCATCGCGTCGGCGGTGCTCGTGCCGGCCGGCAGCGCGCCGTCCAGAACCGGCCTGCCCTCGCGGTCGACGAAGGGCGGAACGCCGCCCCAGAACCATGTATAGACGATGTTCAGCGCCGGCTTCACCGTGCCGAACCCGGCCTGCATGAACTCCATGTTGGCGAGCGTCGCGCCGGCGCGGTAGCCCAGCGCATAGCCGTCGCCGGTAATGTCTGGCGGCATCAGGCTGAGCTTGAACAGCTGCCCCGCCCCGCCGGTGGTCAGCACCGTCGCGCCCGCCTTGACGCGGATGAGCTGGCCCTGCCGGGTCAGCGCCACCAGGCCGTGAACGCCCTTCTCGTCCTGCAAGAGCGACAGCACGGTGGTGCCTTCCAGCGAATGGACGCCGAGGCGCGCCGTCTCGCCCTTCAGGGCGACGGTGATCGGCCGGCCATGATGGTAGATCTTGCGGTTGCGCGGACGCGAGGCAAAATCGCCCTGCGCGACGAGCGGCTTGCCCGTCGCCTCCTCGCGGATGAAATCGATGTTCCAGCGGTCGAGGTCTTCGGCGGCTTCCAGCGCCTCATCCACCAGAATGCGCACCAGCGCCGGGTCGGCACAGCCCTGCGCCGCCGTCATGATGTCGTTATAGTGGACATCCGGATTGTCGAGCGGATCGCCCGCGCCGTCCGGCACCGCGAAACCCGCCGTCGAGGCGAGGCCGACCGCCGTAGCGCCCGAAACCGCGATGCGCCCCTTGGTGATCAGGATCGTCCGCGCGCCGGCCGCCGCCGCCTCATAGGCCACGCGCAGCCCGGCTCCTCCGGCCCCGACGACGACGACATCGGCCGTCAGTTCCTCCATCGCGCCGAAATTCATGCCAGGCCTCCCGGCGCCAGCGTGTCGCCAAGGCCCACCCGCTGGACCCGGCTGGCGATCATGCCGCGCTGGATGTCGGACGTTCCGTCGAGGATGCGATAGGAGCGGCAATCGCGAAACAGGCGCTCTACGCCGAAGTCCTGCGATACGCCCATGGCGCCGTGAACCTGCACCGCCGCATCGGCAGCGCGGCCGGCCGCCTCGCTGCAAAACAGCTTGGCGTAAGCCGCTTCCTGCGCGGCGTCGTGGCCTTCGTCAAAGAGCTTCGCCGCCTGGTAGAGCAGCAGCCTTGCCGTGTAGAGGTCGGCCGACATGTCGGCGATCTTGTGCTTGATGGCCTGGAACTCGCCGATCTTCTTGCCAAACTGGACGCGGTTTTCGGCATGGACGAGGCTGAGTTCGAGCGAGCGTCCGATGACGCCCACCGCGCGGGCGGCGGCCCACAGCCGGGCGCGGCCAAGGATGAATTTCAGGGCGCTGAAGCCGAAGCCCACCTCGCCCAGCATTTCATCGTCGCTGGCCTCGACCTCGTCGAAATTCACCTCCGCGCTGCCCGATCCACGGCCGCCCAGCTGCCATTCCGGCTTGCCGACATTGATGCCCTTGCGCTTGTCGATGAGGAAGACGGTGATGCCGCCCTTCGCGCCCTTTTCCGGATCGGTAACCGCCGAGACGAGGAAAACGCCGGCCTTGGTGGCGCGGCTGATCCACAGCTTCGTGCCGCTGATCGACCAGCGGCCGTTCTTGCGCACGGCGCGGGTCTTGATGCCGGCTGCATCCGAGCCGGCGCCGGCCTCGCTCAGGCAGAACGCCGCGTAGCGCGAACCGCTTGCGAGGTCCGGCAGGAAGCGCTCTTTCTGATCCTGGCGGCCAACGAGATTGATGGCGGCGGCAGGCGCGCTGGGCGCGATGAAGAACGTCACCCCGCCCGGCCCGTAGCTCATCGTTTCCAGCGCGACCGAGGAAGCGAGCTCACTTTCGCCCAGCCCGCCATAGGCCTCCGGAATAGAAAACCCGAACAGGCCAAGCTCGCGGGCCTTATCGAGAATGTGCTCGGGAATCTCGTTTGTCCGGTCTATCTCGGCGGCATGCGGCTCGACGATGTCATCGACGAAGGCTCTCACGGCGTCACGAAGCTGACGCACGTCTTCTGGCAACCTTAATGGCACTCTCAATCCTCCCGATCCGCACCGAAGTTCGCGATAATCTGCGATCTGTGATCACATATTTTAATCAGCGTGGTACAGATTGCAAGCTGGTGCTCACATTTGTTTTGCGGAAATTGC
>DASYCS010000181.1:0-1684 GCA_036500025.1 Mesorhizobium sp.
CGGCAGCTATCTCGCCGGCGCGATCTGGCCGCCGATTTTCGAGCGCGTTATCGGTACCTACGGCTGGCGCGAGGCGATGCTGTGGTACGGAGCGGCCGAAATCATCGTCATCGTGCCGCTGGCCTTGATTTATTTCAGCCATCCGCCCGAAGTCATTCACCCACCCGTCGCGACCAATGGTGCCGCGAAGCCGCGTGTGCTCGGGCTGTCGTCGAACACCATGTTCGTGCTGATGTGCGTGGCGCCGTTCCTGTGCTGCATTCCGATGTCGATACCGCAGGGCCATCTCGTCGCGTTCTGTAGTGACCTTGGCATCAGCCGGACGATGAGCGCATTGATGCTGTCGACACTGCTCGGCACGGCGTTCCTGAGCCGCCAGATTTGGGGCGTGATCTCCGACAAGATCGGCGGGCTGACGACCATCCTGATCGGTTCGGCCTGGCAGGCGCTTGCCATGACGGCGTTCCTGTTCACGCAGAACGAGGCTGGCCTCTTCACCGTATCCGCGGCTTTCGGTCTCGGCTTCGCAGGCATCATCCCCGCCTACGTGCTGGCGGCGCGTGAATTGTTCCCGCCATCCGAAGCATCGTGGCGTATTCCGACGCTGCTGCTGTCCACCGGCGTGGGTATGGCCTTCGGCGGCTGGCTCGCCGGATTGCTGTACGATTATTACGGCTATTACGCCCCCGCCTTTGCAGTCGGCATCGGCTCAAACCTGCTCAACATCGTGCTGATCGGCTGGCTGGTGTTGCGCTGGCGGAATCGCGCGGCCTACGCTTGAGCATCAAGCGCTTTTCGGCGCGATCACCCGCACACCGGCAAGAATGGCGAACGCCATAAGGGCCGGAAATAGCGTGAGAAAGCTGCCGCTGGCGGCAAGCGCCGACGTAGCTGCCCAGCCAATCGAAGAAAAGGCTTCGGCAAACGTCGCGATGCGCGACGAGGTCTGACGGCGGCGGAATTGGCTGCGCCGCGCCTGCACCCGGAAACACAATTGGATGTAGGTCGCCGCCGCCCCCGCGATCAGTACGCCGAGGCCACAGATCAACGCTGCAAAGAGCGACGCGAAGGCCAGCGCAATCACCAGCGGCGCGAAGATGAAGGCAACGGCGCCGAGCACGGCTTCGACTTTGGCAATGGTGATGCGACGCGCCATCACCGGCGCAGTGGCGACAAGGTCCGGCGCGTCTTCGCCGGAGATCGAGAGCCAGGCAAGACCGCCGGAAAGCTGCCCGGCCGCCATGACGACGACCGGCACCAGCACGATCAGCGCGCCGCCGCCCTCCCGGAAGCTGATCCACAGCATCAGCGCAGGGGGCAGCAGATAGAGTATCTGCATCAGGGTCTGCGATATCAGCCACGGATCGCGCAGCAGCAGCGTCCATTCTTTGTGGCGCAGGACGCTGCCGGGCGAGCGGCGGCGAAAGCCGCGCGCCGGACGCTGGCGGACCACGGTACTGGAAACGCCCGATGCCGCCGTGGCGTGTTCGCCGAAGTTGCCGGCAAAAATCACGATCGACGCGACGAGCAGGATCAGGCTGACGCCAATGACAACGACAAGCGCAACCGGGTCGCCCAGCACCGCGCGCGCCGGGAGCCACAGCATGCTTTCTGCTCCGGGCGCGTGCGTCATGACCGCTTCCGACTGCAACGGCGTGAAGCGCGACAGGCTGCCGGTCGAGAG
>DASYCS010000182.1:0-2622 GCA_036500025.1 Mesorhizobium sp.
CGAGGCCGTACATGTCGTTGAAGGAGCGCAGCAGCCCTTCCCCGAACGACTTGGCCGCGCCATAGAGCGTGCGGTTGCCATAGGGATGGTGGCTTTCCGTCGTCGGAAAATCCTCGGCCATGCCGTAGATCGACGCCGACGAGGCCATGACGACCTTGCGAACCTTCGCCTCCACGCATTGGCGCAGCAAGCGATAGGTGGCATCAACCATCACCTGCATGGCTTCGTCCGGCTCGGCGGCGCAATGGGTGATGCGCAGCGCCGCCTGATGGAATACCGTGTCGCAGCCAGCGACTAGCGTCTGCATCAGCCGCTGGTCGCGTATGTCGCCATTGACGATTTCGACGCGCCCGGATGGAAGAGCCGAAACCAGATTGGCAATTCGGCCACGCACCATATTGTCGACAACGACGATCCTGGCGCAATCCGCCGCGACCAGCTGGTCGACGATATGAGAGCCGACGAAACCCGCGCCGCCGGTGACAAGAACGCGCTTTCCACGAAGAATGCTCAACGCTGGCCTCCCAGTCATCTTAAGTTTCATTTAGGCCGTGCGGGCCAAAGGCTGTGCGGTGGCTTCGTTCAGCGCTTCGACGATCCTGGCCACGCTGGCGTCCGCCAGTTCGGGGAACATCGGCAGCGACAGCGTTTCGCGCCCAAGCGCTTCCGAAACCGGAAAATCGCCCGCGCCATAGCCGAGATTGGCGTAGGCCGGCTGTAAATGCACCGGCACCGGATAGTGGATGTTGCTGGCGACGCCGGCATCGTGCAGCGAAGCACGCACATGGTCGCGGTCGCTGACCCGCACCGCATAGACATGACAGACATGGTCGAGGCCGAACGGTCCCGCCGGCAGCGAAAGGTCGCCGAACAGGCCCTCATGGTAAAGGTTGGCGATGCGGCGGCGCGCGGCATTCCAGCCATCCAGCATCGGAAGCTTGACGCCCAGCACCGCGCCCTGCACCGCGTCCATACGGAAATTGAAGCCGTGGCGGACGTGGTTATATTTGCCTTCCTGCCCCCAGTCGCGCAGCGAGGTCACCGCCGCGGCCAGATCGGCGCGGTTGGTGGTGATGGCGCCGCCTTCGCCGCAGGCGCCGAGGTTCTTGCCGGGATAGAAGCTGAAGCAGCCGATATCGCCGAAATTGCCGGCGCGGACGCCATCGCGCTCGGCGCCGTGCGCCTGCGCCGCATCCTCGATCACCGTCAGCCCAAAGCGGCGGGCGACCCCGCAGATGGAGGTCATGTCGGCAAGCCGCCCGTGCAGGTGCACCGGGATAATCGCCTTCGTCCGGCTC
The DNA here is from genome assembly GCA_036500025.1 of Mesorhizobium sp. GTDB lineage: Bacteria > Pseudomonadota > Alphaproteobacteria > Rhizobiales > Rhizobiaceae > Mesorhizobium. Next base: position 1,299 of record DASYCS010000182.1, read on the forward strand.
GTCACCTTTTCTGCAATCTTGTCGGCGTCCATCGTCCAGGTGGCCGGATCGACATCGACGAACACCGGGGTCGCGCCGGCATAGACGACGGCGGCTGTCGTCGCCACGAAGGTCATCGGCACGGTTATCACCTCGTCGCCCGGCCCGATGCCGGCGGCGAGCAGCGCAAGATGCAGCGCGGAGGTGCCGGAATTGAGGGCGACCGCGTGGCCGGTGCCGCAATAGGCGGCAAAGTCCCGCTCGAACTGTTCGACGCGGTCGCCGAGCACGAAATTGCATTCGCGCATGGCAAAAACCACGGCCTGCTCCAGTTGCGGGCCAATGGACTGGTACTGGGCGCGAAGATCGAGAAATGGGATCATGATGCGTTTCTCAAATTGCCAAGCTCGATCGGCTGCCCGCGCAGAACGGTGGAGCGCGTGGCGGCGGCCAGCATCTCGACCACCCGCAGGCCGCTTTCGCCGTCGGAGGGCGAACATTCGGCGGTGTCGATGCTGCGGATGAACTGTTCGATTTCGGTGATGAGCGCTTCCTTCGGCGAAACGGCCGGCGCCCACATTTCGCCCATGCGATAGGAAATGAGCTGTTCACGCAGGCTGTCGCCGCTTCCGGTGAGGTCGACACCGCGGTCGTAGACCTTCACCTTCTCGCTGTTTTGCATGTCGTCATAGATGACCATGCGCTGGCTGCCGCCGATCAGCGTCTGGCGAACCTTGACCGGGGCCATCCAGTTGACGTTGAGATGCGCCATCGCGCCATTGTCGAAATAGACCGACAGATGCGCCATGTTTTCCGGCCTGTCGGGTAGGAAGGCGGCGGCACTTGCCGAGATGGCCACCGGCTTCGACTTCACCAGATAATCGAGAATGGCGAAATCATGCGCCGCCAGGTCCCAGATGACGTTGACGTCCTTCTGGAACAGGCCGAGATTCACGCGGATGGAGTCGTAATAGTAGATATCGCCGATCCGCCCCTGCTCGATGAGGTCGTGGATGCTGCGGACCGCGCCGGTATAGATGAAGGTATGGTCGACCATCAGCACGAGCGAGCGCTTGGCGGCTTCCTCGACCAGCAGCGATGCCTTGAAGACGCTGTCGGTCATCGGCTTTTCGACCAGCACATGCTTGCCGGCCTTCAGCGCGGCCAGCGCTATATCGAAATGCGTGCTCACCGGCGTCGCAACCACCACCGCATCGATGGCCGGGTCTTCGATCAGGTCGCGCCAGTCGCTGAGCAAGCGGGCGGTCGGATGACGGCGTCCGGCGCGTTCGAGCGCCGGCACCGAGAAATCGGCAATGGCGCGCAAGGCCATCGCATCGACCTC
>DASYCS010000183.1:0-8534 GCA_036500025.1 Mesorhizobium sp.
GCAAGGCCAATCCGCAGGCCGTCAACGATCTGGTCAAGGCCAAGCTGGGCATCGAATAGGCATGTTCATTCGCACAGCTGGCGAACGCGATCTGGCGGCGGTGCGCGACCTGCTGGCCGAGACATGGCACGCGACCTACGATCCGCTTTACGGCGTCGACAAGGTCACGGAAATCACCGAGGCAAGGCATTCAGTGGCGATGCTGCGCAAAATGCTGGCGCGGCCTTTTTCCGAATTCGTCGTTGCCGACAGCGGCGCTGGTCTTGCCGGCCTGGCGCATGCCGCGATGCTGGGCGAGGAACGCCAGATCGTTGAACTGCACGAGTTCAACGTGCGCCCGGCCATGCAGGGCAAGGGGATAGGCGGGCTGCTGCTGGAAGAAGTCGAAGGCTCGTTCTTCGAATGCCGCCTGATGCGGCTGGATGTCGAGGAGAGAAACAGCCGTGCGGTGGCCTTCTTTGAAGCGGCCGGTTTCGTGATCGCTGGCCGCGGCCCGGCAAAGCAGTTTGTCGACGCCACGTTGTTGACGCTGGAAAAGCCATTGGCATGACGATGCCGCTTTTTTGCGGCGGCATTTCGCCTGGCGCAATCGCAAAACCCTTGCCTTCGCGGCGCGCCGACGCCATAAGCAGGCAACGAGAATTCGCCGCCGCGAGGATAGGCATGAAGTCACTCCTGCAATTTTTCACCTGGTGGAACGGCCAGACCTTGGGAACGCGCTTCCATACGTGGCGGCACGGCAAAAGGGTCGGCCAGGACGCCTTGGGCAATGTTTATTACGAAGGCGGCGTCAATTCGGACGGGCTGACCCGGCGCTGGGTGATCTATAACGGCTATTCGGAGGCCTCGGCCATTCCGCCGGGCTGGCATGGCTGGATCCATCACCGCGTCGATGTCGCGCCGCCTAATGAAGACTACAAGCCGCGCGATTGGCAAAAGCCGCATGAGCTTAATCTCACCGGTAGCGGCGCTGCCTACCGGCCAAAGGGTTCCGTGCTCGGCAATCAGCATCGTCCGCAGGTTACCGGCGATTACGATGCCTGGACGCCGGGTGGCTGAGGGGTCGCCGACTTTTTTGCCTGACAAGCCGGGCATTACTTGACGTATCTTCGAGGCCAATGTGCATTGCGCTGCTCTTGACGCGAACCCGGTCTCGCAATGGTGAATTCCAAACGGTGTTTTATCGCCACAATTGACGTTTAGGCGCTTGCTGATCCGACAGGGGGGAATAGCCTTGGCGGTACGGAATCACCCCGGACGCAAACTACCGGTATGCTGCATGAGCTTTCCTGGCCGACCCATGACAACCGGACTTGCCGCGGCCATTGCCGTTCTGGCCCTGTCCGTCACGACATATGCTGCCGCAAACCCGCCGCCGGCGGTCGCCGCGCCCGCCAAGGGCGATCGCATCGCCAATCCCGTGGCCGAGTTCGCCGGGCTGGACAAGATCACCGGACGGATCATTTCGTTTGACGTTTATGTCGATGAGACGGTGCAGTTCGGCGCCCTGCAAGTAACGCCGCGCGTCTGCTATTCACGGCCGGAAGCCGAAGAGCCAAAAACCGATTCGTTTGTCGAGGTCGATGAAATCACGCTCGACCGAAAAATCCGCCGCATCTTCACCGGCTGGATGTTTGCCGAAAGCCCCGGCCTCAACGCGGTCGAGCACGCGGTCTATGACGTTTGGCTGAAGGCCTGCAAGCAGAAGACCGATGTGCCGAAGCCGGATCAGGCCAAGGGCACCTGAAATCTACGGGTAAAAGACGGCAGTACCTTTAAGAGCCTGCGCCAGCATTTTTTCATATTTGGCGCGCGGCACGTCGATCGCGCCGAAATGTTTCAGATGGTCGGTGGTGAATTGCGTGTCCAAGAGCGCGAAATCGCGCTGATTCAGCCGCTCGACCAGGGCCGCGAGGCAGACCTTGGAGGCATCCGTCTCACGCGAAAACATGCTTTCGCCGAAGAAGACGCGGCCCAGCGCCAGACCATAGAGACCGCCGACCAGCCGGCCTTCGCGCCAGGCCTCGACCGAGTGGCAATGGCCCATGCGGTGCAGCCCGATATAGGCTTCGCGTATCGGCGCGTTGATCCAGGTGGAGCTGCGTTCGAGACGCCTTTCGGCGCAGGCGTCGATGATCGACTCAAAATCGAAGTCGAAGCGGATTTCGAACAGGCCCTTCCGGATCGTCTTGCGAAGGCTTTTCGGCAGGTGAAAGGCATCGAGCGGGATGATGCCTCGCCTTTCCGGCCGCACCCAGAACACTTCGGGATCGGAAGCGCTTTCCGCCATGGGAAACACGCCTGAGGCATAAGCCTTCAGGAGAAGATCCGCAGGGATGCGGTAACCGGGCGCGTAAGGACGGGTCATCGCGCCTGGAAAGCCTTAGTCGGTCTTGGCGGCCAGATATTTCTCCAGCCAATGGATATCGTAGTCGCCATTGGCGATGTCGGCGTTGCCGACGAGGTCGCGGAACAGCGGCAGCGTGGTGTTGATGCCGTCGACGACGAATTCGTCGAGCGCGCGCCGCAGTCGCATCATGCATTCGATGCGGTTGCGGCCATGCACGATCAGCTTGCCGATCAGGCTGTCGTAATAGGGCGGAATGCGATAGCCGGAATAGACGCCCGAATCGACGCGAATGCCAAGGCCGCCGGGCGTGTGGAAATGCGTGATCGTGCCCGGCGAGGGAACGAAGGTGCGCGCATCCTCGGCGTTGATGCGGCATTCGATGGCGTGGCCCTGGAAGCGGATGTCTTCCTGCCTGACCGAAAGGCCGCCGCCGGAGGCGACACGGATTTGCTCATGGACAAGATCGACGCCGGTGATCGCCTCGGTCACGGGATGTTCGACCTGAAGCCGGGTGTTCATTTCGATGAAATAGAACTCGCCGTTCTCGTAAAGGAACTCGATGGTGCCGGCGCCGGAATAGCCGAGGTCGGCTACAGCTTTGGCACAGATGCCGCCGATGCGGGCGCGTTCTTCGGCATTGAGCGCCGGCGAGGGGGCTTCCTCCCACACTTTCTGGTGACGCCGCTGGAGCGAACAATCGCGCTCGCCGAAATGCACGCCATTGCCAAAGCCGTCGCCGAACACCTGGACTTCGATATGGCGCGGTTTTTCGAGATATTTCTCGATATAGACCGCATCGTTGCCGAAGGCAGCGCCGGCTTCCTTGCTGGCTGTCTGAAGCGCCTCGATCAGGTCCTGTTCGCTGTGCGCCACCTTCATGCCGCGACCGCCGCCGCCGGCCGTCGCCTTGATGATGACGGGATAGCCGATGTCGCTTGCAATGCGCTTGGCGTCCGCTTCCTCGCTGACCGCGCCGTCCGAACCGGGCACGACCGGAATGCCGAGGCGCTTTGCCGTGCGCTTGGCTTCGATCTTGTCGCCCATTATACGGATATGGTCGCCTGTCGGGCCGATGAAGGTGATGTTGTGCGCGGCCAGTATATCGGCGAATTTCGCGTTTTCCGACAGGAAGCCGTAGCCGGGATGCACGGCATCCGCGCCGGTGATCTCGCAGGCAGCGACGATCTGGTGAATGTTGAGATAGCTGTCGCGCGCCGGCGGCGGGCCGATGCACACGCTTTCGTCGGCAAGACGCACATGCATGGCGTCGGCATCGGCGGTGGAATGAACCACGACGGTCTGGATGCCGAGTTCCTTGCAGGCCCGCAGCACGCGAAGGGCGATTTCGCCGCGATTGGCTATGAGGATTTTCTGGAACATGGTTATGCCCGTTCCCGGCCTTATTCGATCACGACGAGCGGCATGCCGTACTCGACCGGCTGGGCGTCCTCAACGAAAATGGCCTTGACGGTGCCGGCGCGGGGCGCGGCAATCTGGTTCATCGTCTTCATCGCCTCGATGATCAGCAGCGTCTGGCCTTCCTTGACGGACTGGCCGACCTCGACGAACGCCTTGGCATCGGGCGAGGGCGAGAGATAGGCCGTGCCCACCATGGGCGAGGTGACCGCGTTCTTTGAAATGTCGACGGGCGCTGCGGCCGGCGCGGCAACGGAGGCCGCCGCCTGCGGCGCTGCCGGGGCGTAGCCCTGAGGGGCGGCGATGGCGTGAACCGCCGGCGCCTGGCGCGAGACGCGCACCTTGAGGTCGCCGAGTTCCACCTCGATCTCGGTCAGGTTGGTGTCGTTCAAGATGCCTGCGAGATCGCGGACCAACTGCTGGTCGACGCCGGTTTTCTTTGTCGTCATGGGGGAGCTTTCTTTAGTCATTGCTCAGATCCTGGCTGCCAGTGCCTGAAGTGCCAGCGTATATCCGAGTGATCCGAAACCGCAAATCATGCCCACTGCATGAGGTGCAACCAGAGATTTGTGGCGGAAAGATTCGCGGGCGTGAATGTTGGAGAGATGCACTTCCACGACCGGCAGCGGCGCTACGGCCGCGATGGCGTCGTGGAGGGCGATCGAGGTGTGCGTATAGGCGCCGGCATTGAGCACCACGCCGCTGGCCGTCTCGCTTGCGGCCTGTATCCAGCCGACCAGGTCGCCCTCATGGTTAGACTGCCGGAAATCGACCTCGATGCCCAGCGAGGACGCGGCCTGCCGGCATTCGGCAGCGACATCGTCGAGCGTCTTCGACCCGTAGATACCCGGCTCACGTTTGCCAAGCATGTTCAGGTTCGGGCCGTTCAGGACGAGAATCGTTTTCAAAAATGCCGACCTTTCCGCGCGCCGCGATAATTGGCGCGCAAGTCCTACGCTCTATAAAGGGCATAGTCGGCTGCGAAAAGAGCGCAAGTCATGTTCTTGCGCTGTCCACAGCAGCCATTGCCCGGCAATACCGGCCGGATGCCGACTATAGGGAAGCCTTCACGGCGGCGATCTTCTCGGCCAGCACTTCCTGGCCAAGCGCGCCGAACACCACTTCGTCGCCGACGACGTAGGAAGGTGTGCCGGTAATGGCAAGCTTGTTGGCCAGATCATACGTCTGGGAGATGGCCTCGACGATCGTCGGGTCCTTCATGCCTTCACGCAACTTTGCCTCATTGGCGCCCAGCGAAAGCGCGACCTTGATGGCCGCTCCTTCCGTGGCGCGGCCCTGGCCGCCGAGCAGTGCGTTGTGGAATTCGCCGTATTTTTCCGGCATCATCTTGTGGAATGCCATCGAAACGACGCTGGCCTTTTGCGAATCCGGCCCAAGAATGGGGAATTCCTTGAGCACGAAGCGCAGGTCCGGATCGGACTTGGTCAGCGCCTTCATGTCGTCGATGGCGCGTTTGCAGTAGCCGCAATTATAGTCATAGAATTCGACGATGGTGACCTTGCCTTGCGGGTTGCCGACGACGCCGTCAAAGGCGGAGTTGAAGATTTCAGCCTTCGAATCGTTGATGACGCCCAAATGGGCGATGCGCTGCGCCTCTTGCTGCTTGGTTTCAAGCGCCTGCTGGACTTCGAGCAGCACTTCGGGGTTCTTGAGCAAATAGTCGCGCACGATGGCTTCGACCTCGGTGCGGTCGATCTTGGACGCGGTTTCGGCGCTGGCCGTTCGTGGCCCGGCGCCGACCAACCCGAATACCAGCATGGCGCAGGCAAGTGCCGCGGTGGCGCCCAGAAAGATTTTTCTGCTCATGGTCTTTCCCTTCAAGCCCGTTCCTGCCGCACAATCTGCGCCCGGAAGGTTCAATTCTTCTTACCCGATGCCCGGTAGTTTATGATGTCTTGCGCCCGCACCCAACCGGGTTCGCCGCGTTTGAATTTCTGTTGGGCGCGCGCCGCGAATATCTTGGCATCCTGATAGGCGCCGGAATAATAATGGCCCTCCGCGGTTGCCAGTTCCGCATTCGCGATGTCGCCGAGTTCGCCATAGGCCTGCGCCAGATAGCGGTAGCCGGCGGAGTTTTCACGGTCCCGCTCAAGGCCGTTGTTTATCTTGACGATAGCTTCCTTGAGCGAGACGGGCGAGCCGATCGCCATCAAGGCCTGGCCGTCCGAAACCATCAGAAGACCGGATTTCGAAGGGTCGAGGCTGACGGCCTTGCCATAGGCCGCCGCCGCTTCCTTCGGCTTGTTGACCTTCATCATGATATCGCCGCGCAATTCCTGGAAGTAGGCGTTTTTCGGCAGCACTTTTATCAGCGCGTCGGTCTTGGCCAGCGCCGAGCGGGGATTGCCGAACAGATAGGCCGACTGGGCTTCACCATAGCGTGCGGCGAGGCCGTCCGTGCTCTTGCGGATCATCCGCGCCGCCGCCGCCTGACCCTGCGTATAGACGGCGATCTTGATGCGCATCATGTCGTGGCGCTGTTGCAGGGATTCCGGGTCTTCCTTGTCGTAATACTGGCTTTTCTGGATCAGATTTTCCAGATTCGAGATGCGGTCCTGCGGCATCGGGTGGCTAATCCGGTATGGATCGACCTGCGCGCCCGAAAGCGACAGTGCGCTCTGGAAACGCGCAAACGTCTTCAGCATGCCCTTGCCCGACTGACCGGTGGCGTTGAGGTAGGTGACGGCGGAGCGGTCCGCCGTTATCTCCTCGCCGCGCTGGTAGGTGAGCAGCGTGCGTTGGGCGACCTCGCCGCCGCCGGTGGCGATGCCCATGCCTGCGCCCGCGAGGCCCTTATTGTTGCTTGTCGCGCCGGCCACAATGGCGCCCGCGCCAAGCAACCCGGCGACGATTGCGATGGTCTTGGATCGTTCGAGCTGGTCGCGCAGCCGCTGCTGGTGGCCACCCGCGATGTGGCCGCACTCATGCGCGATGACGCCGATGATCTCGTTGGGGGTTTCGGCCTGCATCAGCGCGCCGGTGTTGATGAACAGGCGGCGGCCGGTGACAAAGGCGTTGAAGCTAGGATCATTGACCAGCACGATCTGGATGCCGGCGTTGGAAAGGCCCGCCGCCTTGAAGATCGGCCGCGCATAGTCGCGCACCAACGCCTCGATCTCGGCGTCGCGCACGATCGGCACGCCCTGCGCCAGAGCGGTGAGCGCGCCTGACGCCGCCAGCACGACACCGAGCGCAAGCACGGCTAGCCCGTGCATCGCTTTGGCGATGGTCGATTTCGGACGTGGATGGCTCAACATGGTGCGTCCACTGGTAAATGAGGTGGCGGCAGATGGAAAGCCGACGCCGAAAAGTTCCTGAACTTGTGATCCTATTCCGGCATTTATGCGGCATCGCCGGGCCGGGTGTCAGCCACGGGGCGTCCATGGCCAACCGCATTGCCACGGCAGGTATTGGCTTACGAGGAATCGGCTCACGGCATGGATTGGAGACGGCGATGCCGTCGCCGGCTTTCGGGCTGATGAGGGTCGGCGTACTGCATTTTTGCGGCGGCGAGGCGGTATCAATATCGGGATTGCCGCTACGTGGCGTCAAAGAAAAACCCGCGCTGTCTTTCAGGCAGCGCGGGTTTTTCATTCATGGATCATGAAGACCGGAAGTCTCAGAAGAAACCCTTCCGCTGCCACCAGCCGGCGCGCTTCGGTTTTTCTTCCGCCTGTGCCTCAGGCTCTGCCGGCGCATCTGCCACGGTCGAGGAAACGACCGGCTCGGCCACCTTCTCTACTGCGGCAGCGGGCTCTACTGCGGCGGCAGCAGGCTTGCGTCGGGAGGCGCGGGGCTTTGCCGGTTTTTCCTCGGCAGGAGGGGCCACCGAAACCTCGGACGGCGCTTGCGCGGTGCCCGCCGTCTCCGACTCCGAGACCACCTCGGCGTCGGCCTTTTTCGGTTTGGCGGCGCGGCGCGGCTTTTTCGGCTTCTCGGCGGCGGGTGCGCCATCGCTGTCGGCGGCAGGCGCGATTACGGGCTCTTCGGATGCGATGAGGGCTTCCGAAGCTTCCGCCGCGATATCTGATGCCGGAGCGGCAACCGCCTCGGCTTCGCCTTCCGCATTGGCCTCGACGTCGTCCTGACGGCTGCGCTTGCCGCCGCGCTTGCCGCGCCGACGTTTCTTGGCCTGTGCTTCTTCCGATGCTTCGGCTTCGGTGGCGGCCGTTGCTTCTAGCGGCGCATCGCCATCCTGTTCCGTATCGGCGTAACCGGCTTCATCCGACACGGCGTCATCGCCTGCATCGGCTGCCGCATCCTGATTGGAGGCGTCGCCGTTTTCGCGATCCTTGCCGCCACGACGCCGACGCCTGCGGCGGCGCTTGCGGTCGCGGCCTTCGCCTTCTTCCGTCGGCCGGGCCGCTTGATCGGGCTGACGCGGCGTTGCCTCGGCCACCGGTTCCGATGCCTCATCGTCCTCTTCCTCGACGATTTCGGGTTCCTCAGGTTCGTCATAGACGGGCAGGGCGCGTGTCTCGACGAAGCCGGCAGGCTTTTCGGCGACCAGGCCACGCGAAATCGCGTAAAGCTGGGCGCCCACCGTGTCGTCGGCTTCGATGGTGACGGTCAGGCCGAAGCGGCTTTCCAGCTCGACCAGCGTGCCGCGCTTGTGGTTAAGCACGTAGAGCGCCGTTGCAGCGGGTGTGCGCACGGTGATGTGGCACTTGGAATCCTTGAGCAGGAATTCCTCGATGGCGCGCACGACGGCCAGTGCCACCGACGAATCCGAGCGCACATGGCCGGT
>DASYCS010000184.1:0-4084 GCA_036500025.1 Mesorhizobium sp.
GCATCGACGTCATCGGCGACTACATGACGGAAATCAACGTCACCTCGCCGACCGGCATCCGCGAGATCAAGCGTTTTGGCGGCGCAGATATCGCCGGCCTGTTCTGGGACGCCGTCGAGGACAAGCGCCGCAGCTAGGCGCACTTCATCTACGCCAGGCCTTGGCCGGCCGCCGCATGCGCGGCCGCATAAGCCGGCGTGGCCCTGCGCTTTGTTCCAGCCATGCAACCTGGCACAACCGCATCGCATCCTGGCCGTTTGATTGTTCTGGTAATGTTCTTGCTTTGGCCGCGCGAATGTGCTTGTCTGGCCTTAGAGGAACGGCGCAGGGGATCGTCGGCCTCGGGGGCATGGAATGGTTTCTCGCGTTCGCACCGTGGCGTTCCAAGGCATAGAGGCCGTGCCGGTCGATGTGCAGGTGATGGTGGCGCCCGGCAAGGTCGGCATGTCGATCGTCGGCCTGCCCGACAAGGCGGTGGCCGAAAGCCGCGAGCGGGTGCAGGCCGCCCTTCACGCATCCGGCCTGTCGATGCCCGCCAGGAAGGTCACAATCAACCTCGCGCCCGCCGATCTGCCCAAGGAAGGCAGCCACTACGATTTGCCGATTGCACTCGGCCTGATGGCGGCGCTCGGCGCGGTTCCCGGCGACATGCTGGCCGGTTATGTCGTGCTGGGCGAATTGTCGCTGGATGGCACCATCGCCCCGGTTGCCGGCGCGTTGCCGGCGGCAATCGGGGCCAACGCCGAGGGCAAGGGCCTCATCTGTCCCTTCGCCTGCGGGCCGGAAGCGGCTTGGGCCGGATCGGACATCGATATTCTGGCGCCGCGCAGCCTGATTGCCATTGCCAACCATTTTCGGGGCACGCAGGTTTTGTCGCGGCCGGAACCCGGCATGCATGCCGCCGCCGGCAACCTGCCCGACCTTGCCGATATCAAGGGGCAGGAAACCGCCAAGCGCGCGCTCGAGGTGGCGGCGGCCGGCGGGCATAATCTTTTGATGGTCGGGCCGCCCGGCTCGGGCAAGTCCATGCTGGCGCAGCGGCTGCCCTCGATCCTGCCGCCGCTGATGCCAAGGGAATTGCTGGAAGTTTCGATGATCGCCTCGGTCGCCGGCGAACTGGGCGAGGGCAAGCTGACCGACCGCCGCCCGTTCCGTTCGCCGCACCATTCAGCCTCGATGGCCTCGATGGTCGGCGGTGGAATGCGCGCGCGGCCCGGCGAAGTGTCGCTTGCTCATAATGGCGTGCTTTTCCTCGACGAATTCCCGGAATTTTCACCGCAGACGCTGGATGCGCTGCGCCAGCCGCTCGAAGACGGCGAATGCATGATCGCGCGCGTCAATCATCGCGTCACCTATCCGGCGCGCATCCAGCTGGTTGCCGCGATGAACCCCTGCCGCTGCGGCATGGCGGGTGAACCCGGCTATCGCTGCGCGCGCGGCGAACGCTGCCGCACCGATTACCAGGCGCGCATTTCAGGACCGCTGCTCGACCGTATCGACCTGCGCATCGAGGTGCCGGCTGTTTCCGCGAGCGACCTGATCAGGCCGGATCGCGCTGAAAACAGCGCGGCGGTGGCCCTGCGCGTGGCGCGAGCGCGCACGATCCAGCGCGAGCGTTTCGAGCGCTTGGGTATCGCCAAGGCAACGACGAACGCCCATTGCTCGGCTTCCGTCATCGAGGCTATAGCGGCGCTGGACGCTGCCGCGATGGCGCTGTTGACCGATGCCAGCGAAAAGCTGGGCTTTTCGGCTCGTGCCTATCATCGCTTGCTGAAAGTGGCGCGGACATTGGCCGATCTTGAGGCGAGCGAGACGGTTGGGAGGCTGCATCTGGCCGAGGCGATTTCCTATCGCATGAATTCGGAGCGTCTGGCCCGCGCCGCCTGATGGTGGCCGAGTCTTCACAGGCTGCGGCGTTCCATCACTTGCTCACACTCGGCCTATAACCGGCATGGTCCGCTTGCCGTTGTGTTCGGCCAGAATCCGACATCATCGTTCCACCGGTTGCCTGCCGCGCTTCAGGCGAAAAACTATTCCATTTCCTTGGCCCGCGAAACGATCCAGTCCCTCGCCAGCTTGACCGCGCTACCCTTGGAGAGCTTGTTTTCCGACAAATAATAGCTCCATGGGCTGGCCGCGCGAACCGCGAACGGTTCGACCAGCAGGCCTCTTTGCAGATAAATCCGCGCCAGTGAGATCTGCATGGCCACGCATCCGCCGCCCGCCGCCGCCAGTTCCAGCGCGACATTCGAGGCGTTGGTGGCGATGCCTTTTTCATGCGCCGTGGCGGGAATGCCCAACGCCTCGCCCATGCATGTCCAATATTCCTGGCGGCCATGAATAAAGATGCGATCGAGGCTCAGTATGTCGCCCGGCTTGCTGATGCCGTTCGGTCCGTCGAGCAAGCGCGGCGCGCACAAAAGAGCCAGCCGGTCGGTCCACAAGGCGATGCCGTCCGGCGGGCGGTCGTCGAAACGGCGGATGGAAATGGTGATGTCTGCCGCTGGCTCGCTGGCATCTTCCCACAATGTTCCATGCACCAGCAGCTCGATTTCCGGATGTTCTGCGCGAAAACCCGCGATACAACCGGCCAGCCAGTTTTCAGCAAGGCTGGTCGGGCAGGAAATCACCACCGTCCGGTTGCGCGCCGAAGCGACGATGGCATCGGTGGCGAAGTCGATCTGGTCGAGCGCCTGGCGCAGCGTCGGAAGGAATGCCTCGCCCGCTTCCGTCAGCTTGAGGCTGCGCGGATGGCGCACGAACAGCGGCCGGCCGATATATTGCTCCAGCGCCCGGACATGGTTGCTGACGGCGGCCTGCGTATAGCCAAGCTCGGTCGCGGCCGAAGTGAAGCTGAGATGGCGCGCCGAACATTCGAACGAGCGGATATGGTTCAGGGGCGGCGGTGTTTTCATCTCACGCTCCGGGCCATACGCTTCGCCATGCCAATTCCGGTAATTGACAACCGTTCTGCCCAAACGCCAGCTTGTCACGAAAGGCAGCGCCTCTTATCCCAAAATCGCGACCCTTGAAGGGCATCCTCCGGCGCCTTCAGGCCGGCCGGCGCAGGCCGTTGCGCAGCTGGTCGAGCCGGGCCGGCTGGTCGGGGATCGACACCGAGAAGGTGGTGCGCCCGCCAATGCTTTCCACCAGTTCCACCACGCCGCCATGCGCGCGGACCAGTTCCTGCGCAACCGCCAGGCCGAGACCGGTTCCCCCGCTGCGCGCCGAGCCGTGAAACGCCATAAACAGGTTTTCGCGCGCCTTTGCCGGCAGGCCGGGACCGGTATCGCTGACGAGGATGCGGCTGACTGTCCCCTGCCGCTCCGCCGCCATCGTCAGCCGGCGCACCAGCGCCCCCTCGGTGTCGCCCGCCATCGCCTGGACGGAGTTGCGGCAGAGATTGGTGAGGACGCGAAACAGCTGCTCGGCGTCGGCGTCGACCTCGAAGGCCGGCTCGACGGTATTTTCGAATTCGATGCCGTTTTCCATGTTGAGCAGGCTGTGGACTTCTTCCACCAGCTGGCGGAGCCTGATCCGGCGGCGCGACGGCGCCGGTTCCTGCGTGCGTCCATAGGCCAGCACGCCTTCGGAATAGGATACGGCGCGGTCGAGCGCGCGCAGCAGCTTCGGCGCATAGGCCTGCACGGTCGGGTCCTTCACCTGCCGCAGGCGGTCCGACATCAGCTGCGCCGATGCCAGTATGTTGCGCATGTCATGGTTGATCTTCGACACGGCGAGGCCGAGATCGGCAAGGTGCTTCTGCTCGGCCAGCATTTTCTGTAGCCGCTCCTGCATCAGCGAAAGCTCGCGCTCGGCGATGCCGATCTCGTCGGCGCGCGCCGATGGGCTGATGATGCGGGCGGGGTCGTCGGGCGCTTCGGAGAAGGACAGCATCGAGCGCGTCATCGCGCGCATCGGGCGGATCATGATGCGGTCGATGGCGACATAGACGAGCGAGGCGGTGAACAGCGAGATCAGCAGCGAGACGAAGGCGACCGTGCGCGAATAGGCCAGCATGGCGGCGCGCAGCCGGTAATCCGGCATGATCAGCTCGAATTCCTTGGGATTATCGTCAACCGGG
>DASYCS010000185.1:0-3987 GCA_036500025.1 Mesorhizobium sp.
TTTCGCGGCGCGCGATACGCAATTTGCCTTTACGGTCGCCAATGGCGTGTTGCGCGCGCCGCCGGTCAAACTGGAAAACAAGGCGGCGACGCTGACGGCGAACATTGCCGCCGACCTCGGCGCAACGACAGCCTCGGCCAAGGGCAGCGTGGCCTACAAGCCCGGCGACGAGGCATTGGTCGGCTCGGAACCCGTGATGAATTTCGATGTCGAAGGGCCGCTTGACGCGGTTGGCCGCACGTTCGACAGCCAGCCGCTGGCGCAATTCCTGACACAGCGGGCGTTGGAAAAAGAGCAGCGGCGGGTCGAGGACATGCAGGCTGTGCTGCTTGAAAAGCAACGACTGCGGCGCGAGGTGCGCTATTACGCTGCGTTGCAGGATGCGCGCGAAAAAGCGGCGCAAGAACGCAGGCGGCTGGAAGAGATGCGCGTAAAGGCGGAAGTCGAAGCGCGCGCCAAGGCCGCCGCGGAGGCGCAGGCGAAAGCCGACGAGGAAGCCGCCCGGATCGCGGCGCGGGCGAAGGCGCAAGAGGCGGCCAGGGCGGAAGCCGCCAGGGCCGAGGCGCTGCAAAAGGTGAAGCCGGACGCGCCCGCTGGCGCAGGGCAGGGGTCGCAGGTCGAACGCGCGCCGCTGCCGCCGGCAAATGAAGTCGCTCCCGTGCCCGCCCAGCCGGCGGTGAAACCAAACGTCTTTTCGATCGACAATCTGCTGAAATCGCTCGACGGCGGTTGACGACGAGAATCAGATTTTCCCCCTAAGGCTCTGATTCTAAATCGAATCTCGACGAAATTATCGGCAATTTATTTCCGGCAGCCTAATTGCCGTCTGAAACCGGGCGTTTCGCCCAATCGAGTACGTGAAGCCTGAGCGCGGAGGACAGGTTGGTGTCCGGCGCGCGCGCTTCGTCGATGCTGGCGACAAGGGCGGCCAACGTCATCTTCCGGTGGATTGCGATGGCGACGAGGTCGTCATAGAACGGCTTTTCCAGCGAATAACTGGTGCGATGGCCGCGAATGGTGATCGAACGTTTTGCAACCGTGCTCATGAGCGATGTTCACGGCGCGCATCGGCGTTCATTTGCCGTCGCCTTCGGTAGGCGGCGAAAGGCGGTGCCCATCGATGAATTTCGCCGCCTTTTCCGCGATCTGGCGGTCATTTTTGCTTTCCGCCCTGGAGCGGCCGTGCAAGGCGCGGTTCTGTTCGGCTTCCTGCTCGCGCCCGGCACGCGCCTTGCGCTTTCGGGCCATGCGGAGATTGACGATATCGCCCATTCAGCGCGGCCGGATGTTATTTCTTGCGGAAGGCATCGAGTGAAACCACATCGGCGCCCTTGGCGGGTGCGGCATCCGATTTCTTTTCAGCCTTTTCAGGTTCGGCGGCTTTTTTCTTGGCCTCCTTCGGTTCGGCCTTCTTTTCGGAGACGATCGCGATTGCCGGCGGATCGCCGGCTGTTTCTCCGGCTTCCGCCGTTTCCTCGGTCTTCACGTCGAATTCGAGTTCGAAATTGACGGAGGGATCATAGAAGCCGCGCACGGCGGAAAAGGGAACTTCCAGCTTTTCGGGAACGTCCGAGAAGGACAGGCCGATCTCAAAACCGGTGTCGGATACTTTCAAATCCCAATACTGGAACTGGACGACGATGGTCATCTGCTCAGGATAACGCTCGCGCAGGCGGCTGGAAATGCGCACGCCCGGCGCCCCGGTCAGGAAGGTGATGAAAAAGTGATGGTTGCCCGGCAGGCCGGTGCGCGCGACCTCGGCCAGAACCTTGCGCATGACGCCGCGCAGGGCCTCCTGGGCCAAAATGTCGTAGCGGATGTGGTCGTCGGCCATTTAACAGTACGATCCTTTGAAATCTCACCCTAGCTGTAATCAAGCTTGGGGGCGACGTAAACCGGATATAGATCGCCTTGGCGCTCCGTGGAGAGCCTCGCTGCCGATTTTTTTGGATCAGGCGTCCGCCAAGGCCGGCTGCGCGGCCTGGCCATGCGTTTTGCCGAAGGCGCGCAGAAAAGTGCGAACCGCATTGGTGGCCGCTTCAAGCACTTCCGCGTCGGTGGGCGTGCCGCCTAGCATCATGGTCATGTGCAGATCGGCATTGATGAGGCTGAAGAACTGGCGCGCGGCGACATCGGGGTCGTCGACCTGGAGGTAGCCGGCATGGGCCAGGCGCGCAAAGCGGGCAGCCAGCGCCGACCAAGTCTTGCCCGGACCGTCATTGCGCCAAGGCGCGAAAAGCTCGGGGTAGCGCTCGCTCTCCGCCTGGATCAGCTTGCGCAGGAATTTTCCTTCGCGATTGCAGATACAGTTGCGGTTCAGCCGCACGGCAAAAGCGATGAGGTCGGCCTCAATGTCGCCTGGCTGGTCGGGAAAGGTCAGAAGCGTCGCGAAAACGCCGGCGTTCGACCGTTCGGTGAGGTCGCGCACCACGGCGACGAACAGTTTTTCCTTGTCGTGGTGGTGGTTGTAGACGGTCTGGCGCGAGACGCCGGCTTCCGCCGCGATCATGTCGATATTGGCGCCCGCATAGCCTTCGCGGCAGAAAACGTCACCGGCGGCATCGATGATGGAGGCGCGCTTGGCCTCGTGCCCGCGTGGGGGCAGCCCTGGTGTCGGGGTATCCGGTGTCGAGATGCCCTCTGTCGGGAGCCCCTCTGTCGGCAGAATGTCAGCAATCGGCTGCGTTTCCATGAAAACCATATAGAGCCGGTTGACAAATTAGACAAGGCTGTCTAATTTTTTGGATAAAGATTTTCGACCTTGAACCGTCGAAATCGCAAAGGGCGAACCGTCCTTGGGTTTTACGCCGCGATGCGGCGGCAACCACATCTGAAAGAAGTCCACGACCATGAAACCGAAATTGCTCCGCGTCGCGGTCGTGCTTGGCCTATTGTCGGCCATCGGCCCGTTTGCCATCGATATGTATTTGCCGGCGCTGCCGTCGATCGGCACCGACCTCAAAGCCGGCAGCGCCGCCGTGCAGATGAGCCTGTTGATCTTCTTCCTGTCGATGGGGCTTGGCCAGATCGTGGTTGGCCCGATCTCCGACATGGTGGGGCGCAAGCTGCCGCTCTATGTCGGGCTGGCCGTATTCATCGCCGGCGGCATCGGCGCGGCGCTGTCGCCCACCGTCGAATGGCTGATCGCATTCCGCTTCGTGCAGGGCCTCGGCGCCTGTGCCGGCATGGCCGTGCCCCGCGCCATCGTGCGCGACATGCACACCGGCGCGGAAGCGACCAGGCTGATGTCGATGCTAATGCTGGTGTTTTCCATTTCGCCTATTCTTGCGCCGCTGACCGGCAGCTTCATCATCGAGGCGTTCGGCTGGCGGGGTGTGTTCTGGGCGGTGACGGGTGCGGCGGTCATCGCGGTCGTGCTTTTGGCCACGTCGCTGAAGGAAACGCGGCCGGCCGAAGCACGCATCGGCAGCTCGTTGGGCACAGCACTTTCCGGCTATCGCTTCCTGCTTGGCCAGCGCAAATTCATGGGGCTGACGGCCATAGGCGGCTTCGCCATTTCCAGCTTCTTCGTTTATCTGTCGACGTCGTCCTTCATCCTCATCAACCATTACGGGCTGACGCCGCAGGTCTACAGCCTGTTCTTCTCGATCAATGCGGTGTCGTTCTTCGCCATGTCGCAGTTGACCGGGGTGCTGTCGGAGCGGTTCGGCCTACGACGGGTGGTGCGGGTCGCGGTGACCGGTTTCGCCACGACAATGGTGCTGCTGTTGGCCGTTACGGCTTCCGGGGTCGACCGGCTCGATGTGCTGGCGGCGCTGTTGTTCGTCGGTTACGGCTTCGTCGGCCTCGTCGTTCCGACCACTTCGGTGCTGGCGATGGACGACCATGGCGAGATCGCCGGAACCGCCTCGGCGCTGATGGGAACGCTGCAATTCGCCATCGGCGCGGTTGCGATGGGGGTGGCCGGCGCATTCTTCAACGGCACGCCGCTGCCGATGGTGGCCGGCATCGCGCTATGCGCGGTGA
>DASYCS010000186.1:0-1723 GCA_036500025.1 Mesorhizobium sp.
GATCTCGCGCGGGGTGTTCTGGGGGCCGCTCGCCTATGCCATGATGGGCGGCATTCTGGTGGCGACGGTGCTGACCATCCTGGTGCTGCCGGCCGGCTATGCGCTGTTCTTCGGCAGGGAGCCGAAAGGACGCGCCAAGCCGAAGGACGCGCAGCAAAGCGTGCATACGGACAGCGAAACCGAACATCTTCCCGCGCTGGCAGCCGAATAGCCGGCGCGGGCGCTATGCGGCTTCGAAGGCGCTGCGCAGCATGGATTGCGGCGCCAGCGCGCCGCGCACCTGGATCGTCGCAGCGGCGACGCGGTGGGCGCGCTCGACGGCGGCAAGCGGCTCCATGCCCAGCAATCTTGCGGCGAGATAGCCACCGTTGAAAGAATCTCCCGCGCCGGTCGTATCGAGCGGGTTTTCAACATGGAGCGCCGGTACCGTTTCCGACACTTCGGCGTTCTTGACCAGCGCCGCCTCCGGTCCATCCTTGACGACGACTTCCTTTGCCCCCGCAAGCGAAAGCCTTGTTGCGGTATCGTGCGGCGCGTGATCGCCATGAAGCGCCTGCTCGTCGGCAAAAGTGGGAAGCGCTATGTCGACATAGGCCAGCGCGTCGCCGATCGCGGAGCGCGCATCCACCTCGCTCGCCCACAGCCTTGACCGGTAGTTCGGATCGAAGGCGATGAGCGCGCCTTCCTTGCCCGCGAGGGCGACGGCATCGAGAAATGCCCGACGCCCGGCATCATCCAGAATTGCCAGCGTGATCCCGGAAAAATAGATGAGCTGGCGCGCCTTCAGGCTTGCCCGCAACAGGCCGGCATCGTCCGCCAGCCGCCGCGCCACCGCCTGCGAGCGCCAATAGGTAAACGAGCGCTCGGCGCCGTCGAGCGAAATGGCATAGAGGCCGGGATGGAAAAGCGGCAGGCGCGGGCTTGCCGCCACGCCGATATTGTTCGACGCCATGAAGGCAATCTGCTGGTCGGAGAACGGGTCCGTTCCGAAAGCCGAAACGAAATCGGTATCGACGGTTTCCGGCAGCAAGGCCCTCAGGTTCCATAGGGTGTTGAAGGCATCGCCGGCATGGCCCATCTGCCAACCCGAAGCGCTGGCCGACAGTTCGATCATGCACTCCCCGACGCTCGCCACGGACCGCAGGGATGAGATTTTATCGTTTGCCATTGCGCTTTCGGGACCGGTGACGCTGGCGTTATTGCGTTGTTGGGACGCGGGCGCAAGACCGGCCCACACAACCGGCGCCGCAGGCAGACAGCCATTTCATGGCCGGCTTGAGCTTATCGGCCAGCGGCGGCATGGCGTCATCGAGCGCGAGGCTTCGGCCAGAAACCGACGCCGGAAAGCGACGCAGCAGCCTTCGCGGAAGCGCGGATTGGACGGATGGATGGCCACGGCTGGCCGCGAAAAAGAAAAAGCCCCGCATCTGTTTGAAGATGCAGGGCTTTTCCTGAAATTGGTGCCCAGAAGAGGATTGCGCTCAGTGAGCCTATAGCCTTTGATTTATAAAGGAAATTTTCTGCGCTGTCCACCCATTGTCACACGGTACTGTTACACGGTCCAGCCTGCCCTCCAAACAATAGGCACACACGTTGGTTTCAAGTATGTGCCGTCTCCTAAAAAATTAGAATTGCCCTGCATCTTCGTACTATCCCGAACGCCACCCCAAGCCATCCGTGGGCCAGACCGTGGGGAGGATAGTACGCATCTACCGAGTGTCCG
>DASYCS010000187.1:0-4716 GCA_036500025.1 Mesorhizobium sp.
CCAGGGCACGGTCATAATCGCGAAGCCACGAGACATCGCCGAGTTCACGATGCTCGCGAAAGGAAATCTTATTTTGTTGCATGGCCATAATATGGGGAGGCCGGATGCCAATACAATAATGGCGGCGACGCCGCGCCAGCCGATGATGCGAAACCGCGATCCCCGATTCCACATGGAAACCAGCGGTGCGTTTCTTGCCCAAATTTCATTTTCAACTCAGAGAACCTCGAAGGAAACCTCTGCCGGCAATGCGCGCCGGACCAGCAGCGCTTTGGGCGGCTGGCAGTAAGATCGCAACCGGTTTACCGGATGCCAGCGCCGCGCCAGCGTGATGGCGGGGCGCCCACAGCGCGGTCGGGTTCAGGTCGAGCTTCTCGCCCTCAATGCACATTCGGGATTTCGGGGCGGCATCACCCGGCACGACAAGTCAAAGACAGGCCGGACGCGGGTAACGATCGGTGTTGGCCAGAAGAAAACGTCCGCCGGCGAGAAGGGAGCGCGTATCGCGAAGACGTCCGATTCCCTCCCGCGCCACGGTGCAGCGCCGCCGGCTTGAATCCTGCGGTGCTAAGCGGGGCTTACGAAACCTGCTCTACCTGCTGCACTTCCGGCACGAAATGGCGCAGGAGGTTCTGGATGCCGTGCTTGAGCGTCGCCGTCGAGGACGGGCAGCCGGCGCAGGAACCCTTCATGTGCAGGAACACGGTGCCGTTCTGGAAGCCGCGGAAGGTGATGTCGCCGCCATCCTGCGCCACGGCCGGGCGCACCCGCGTGTCGAGCAGTTCCTTGATGGTGACGACCAGTTCCTCGTCGGCCGCGTCGTAGAACTCGCCGGTCTGGCTGGTTTCGGCGGCGGGGCCGGCATTGGTCATGACCGAGGCGCCCGACATGAAATGTTCCATGATGGCGCCGAGGATGGCCGGCTTCAGGTGCTGCCAGTCCGGACCGTCCTTGGTCACGGTGATGAAATCATAGCCGAAGAAGACGCCGGTGACGCCATCGATGGCGAACAGGCGGCCGGCCAGCGGCGAGGCTTCGGCCGCGCTTGCCGCGTCGCGGAAGTCGGCGGTGCCTTCCAGCAGCACTTCCTTGCCAGGCAGGAATTTCAGCGTCGCGGGGTTTGGCGTCGATTCGGTCTGGATGAACATGGCCGTCTCCTGCCCGTCATCGTCGCGGGCCTACAGTCTGGAATAATTCTAAATAAGCCTTCCACAGGCAAGATACAAGCAAAAGACGCGGCGCCGACATTGCCGGCCGCACATGCCTCAGGCCAGGCTTTCAATTTCCTCGTCGGTCAGGTTCTGCGGCACCACGGTGACCGGTATCGGGAAGGCCGCCGCCTTGCCGACGACCGCCGCGACCAACGGTCCCGGCCCCTCCTTGCCGGCGCTCGCCGCCAGTACGAGGATGGCGATGTCCTGGTCTTCCTCGATGATCTTGTGCAGTTCCTCGACCGGCTTGCCCTCACGCACAACCAGTTCCGGCTCGATGCCGAAGCGCTCGCGGATTCTGGTGGCATAGCCGTCGAGCACGGTGCGCGCATTGGCGTTGGCTTCGTCGCGCATGATCTTCTCGACGCCCAGCCAGTGCTGGAAGTCTTCCGGCTCGATGACGTAAAGCAGGACCAGCACGCCGTTGGTGTTCTTCATGCGCTGCGCCGCATAGGCGGCGGCGCGCTCGCATTCCGGCGTGTCGTCGATGATGACCAGGAACTTGCGGCGGTGGCCGGCTTCCCGGCTGAGGCGTTTGGAGACCATGGTCTACCTTATCGATGGAATTTCTTGCCGGCCAATCTGCCACCGGCCGGTTCCGGCGGCAAGCCGCCAGAACGGATCGGATGAAAGTGACGGTCCCGGCTGCAAATCAGCCCTGCAACAGGCCGATAATATTGCGCACGTCCTTCATGGTCGTCTCCGCCAGCCGGCCGGCGCGTTCGCCGCCATCCTTCAGCACGGCGTCGACATAGGCGCGGTCGGAAGAAATGCGGCGCATCTCGCCGGCGATGGGCGCCAGCTTCTCCACGGCCAGATCGGCAAGCGCCGTCTTGAACGCCGAGAATTGCTGGCCGCCGAATTCTTGCAGCACCGCCTCCTTGGAGGTCTCGGCAAGGCCGGCATAAATGCCGACGAGGTTTTCGGCTTCCGGACGGCCGGAAAGCCCGTCGATTTCGCCGGGCAGGGCGGCCGGATCGGTCTTGGCCTTGCGAATCTTCTTCGAGATGGTGTCGGCATCGTCGGTCAGGTTGATGCGCGAAAGATCGGACGGGTCCGATTTCGACATCTTCTTGGAGCCATCGCGCAGGCTCATGATGCGCGCTGCCGGGCCGCCGATGATCGGCTCGGTGATCGGGAAATAGCCGTTGACCGTCTCCTCGCCGACCTGCATCTCGACGCCGACGCCAAGGTCGGCGATGCGGCCCGAAAAGTCGTTGTTGAATTTCTGCGCGATGTCGCGCGTCAGTTCCAGATGCTGCTTCTGGTCGTCGCCGACCGGCACATGGGTGGCGCGGTAGACGAGAATGTCGGCGGCCATCAGGCTTGGATAGGCGAGCAGGCCGAGCGAGGCGTTTTCGCGGTCCTTGCCGGCCTTGTCCTTGAACTGCGTCATGCGGTTCATCCAGCCGATGCGCGCCACGCAGTTGAAAATCCACGCCAGTTCGGCGTGCTGCATCACCCGGCTCTGGTTGAAGACGATGTGCTTCTTCGGATCGATGCCGGAAGCGAGGAAGGCGGCGGTGATGGCGCGCGTCTGCTCGGCAAGGTCTTCATGGACAAGCTGCGCGGTCAGCGAATGCAGGTCGACGACGCAATAGATGCAGTCGTTGGTTTCCTGCAAGGCGACGAACTTCTTCAGCGCGCCGAGATAATTGCCGAGGTGGAGATTGCCGGTGGGCTGCACGCCGGAAAAGACGAGCGGCTTGAAGGCGGATGGATTGACGGCGGATGGGGTAGGATTGGTGGCGGTCATGGTTTCCTCGTGGCTTGTGGAGGGCCGTTTCGCGCGCGGCGAAATTCGGATGGGCTTATGGAGCACGCGGCGCGCCCGATCAAGGGGCGCCGCGCCTGGCTTGCATCATTCCGGCCTGACCGAAGCCTGGCCGCGGCGGCCGATATTGCGCCTTATCATGCCGAAATCGGCGCCGCCGGTGGCGAAGGCCAGCACGAAATAGAGAATGGTGGCAGCGCCGCACAGAAGCGCCAGCGTCGCCGCCTTGACCAGGAGGGGCGAAGCCGAGGCAAGGTAGGGCGCAAACCAGCGCGCGCCGAACCACAGCGCCGCCCCCATGATCGCCGCCGACAGTACGAGGCGCGGAATGCGTTTCATCAGCGCCGGATCGTGGCCCCAATGGTCGCGCCTCACCAGCACGCCCAGCAGCATCACCGCATTGACCCAGCCGGCGGCGGACGAGGCGGCGGCGATGCCGGGCGCGCCCATCGTCCGGAACAGCGCCAGCGCCAGAACGATGTTCACCGCCACGGAAATAGCGGCGAATATCATCGGCGTCCTGGTGTCTTCGCGGGCGAAATAGCCCGGCGTGAACGCCTTGATCAGCACGAAGGCGGGCAGGCCGACGCCGAAGATCGCCAATATGGCGGCAACCGTCGGCGTCGAGCCATTGGCGGCGAAAGCACCGCGCTCATAGAGCAGGCGCACGATAGGCTCGGAAATGGTGAGCAGCGCCGCCGTCGCCGGCAGCGTCAGGAACAAGGTGAACTCGACCGAACGGTTCTGCAAATTCGCCGCCTCGACCAGATTGCCGGATTTCAGCGCCCGCGAAAGCTCCGGCAGAAGCACGATGGCGACCGCGATGCCGACGACGCCGAGCGGCAGCTGGTAGACGCGGTCGGCCAGCGCCAGCGACGATACGGCGGCGGCCTGGGTGGAAGCGATGGCGGTGCCGATCAGCTGGTTGATCTGGGTAATGCCGCCGGTGACGGCGGCGGGAAAGGCCAGCCACAACAGCCGCTTGACGTTGGGCGTCATGCGCGGGCGGCGAAGGCCGACCGAAATGCCGGCGTGGCGCACGGCGGCCCAGACGATGGCCAGCTGCACGATGCCGGCGGCCAGCACGCCCCAGGCCATGGCGCGGCCGACGGCCAGGCCATCGGCGCCGACGCGCCATGCATAGTACAGCACGCCGATCAGGATGACGTTGAGGAAGACGGGGGCGACGGCGGCGGCGAAATAGCGGCGCAGCGAATTCAGCATGCCGGCCATCATCGCGCCGAGCGACATGCAGACCAGATAGGGGAACATGATGGTGGCCAGCGCCACCGTCAGCTCGTATTTCTGCGGATCGCGGGTGAAGCCCGGCGCGATGACGGTGCTGACCAGCAGCGGCATCGCCAGTTCCATCACGATGGTGATGCCGATCAGCACCGTGAACAGGACGCCGAACACCTCCTCGGAAAACCGCTTGGCGCCGTCATTGCCGCCGGCCTCGATCTCCTTGGCGAACAGCGGCACGAAGGCGGTGTTGAAGGCGCCTTCGGCAAACAGCCGGCGGAAGGTGTTGGGAAACTGGAAGGCGGCGTAGAAGGCGTCCGCCACCGGTCCGGTGCCAAGGGCCGCCGCCATCAGCATTTCGCGGGTGAAGCCGAGCACGCGGCTCATCAGCGTGCCGGAGGCGACGGTGGCGAATTTTCTTACGAGGCTCATGCTGCGTCCTTCGAGGCTCGCGGAGACTGTCTTCTGGCTTGCCGAAGAAAAGATGCG
>DASYCS010000188.1:0-3929 GCA_036500025.1 Mesorhizobium sp.
GGCTGGCGCATGGGCTGGTCGATCTGGCCGAACGGCGAAAAGGGCGGCCATCTCTACGACAAGGTGCGCAAGCTGGCGGTCAATTGCTGGTCCTGCGTCAACGCGCCGTCGCAATTTGCCGGCATCGCCGCCATCGACGGCCCGCAGGACGACGTGACCCGAATGATGCAAGCCTTCGACGACCGCCGCCAAATGGTGGTCGAGGGCCTGAATGCCCTGCCCGGAATTTCCTGCGTAACGCCCAAGGGGGCGTTCTATGCCTTTCCCAACATTTCAGGCACCGGCTGGAAGGCGAAGAAACTTGCCACCGCCTTGCTTGAGGAAGCCGGCGTGGCGCTGATTGGCGGGCCGGATTTCGGCATATTGGGCGAAGGCTATATCCGCCTTTCCTACGCCAATTCGCAAGAAAACATCCTGCACGCGCTGGAACGCATCGAGGCGTTCCTGCGCAAACCGGCGGCGGCGAACTAGCCTTGCTCAGCCACGCCCGACGAACGGCATCTTCGTCGCCATCACCGTCATGAACAGGATGTTTGCATCGAGCGGCAGGCTGGCCATGTGCAAAACCGCATCGGCCACGCGCTCGACGTCCATGACCGGCTCGGCGGCCGTCGATCCGTTGGCTTGCGGCACGCCAACCGTCATCGGCCGCGCCATTTCGGTCAACGCGTTGCCGATATCGATTTGGCCGCAGGCAATGTCGTAGGGCCGCCCATCGAGCGCAAGCGTCTTGGTCAGGCCGGTAATGGCGTGCTTCGTCGCCGTGTAGGGTGCGGAGCCGGGGCGCGGCGCATAAGCCGACACCGAGCCGTTATTGATGATGCGCCCGCCCATCGGCTGCTGGTGGCGCATCGCCGCGAACGCGGCCCGCGCGCATAGGAACGAGCCGGTGAGGTTGACGGCCACCACATCGTTCCAGACGGCGACGGGAATTTCGTCTATCGACGCCGATTTGTAGCCCATGCCTGCATTGTTGAAGAGCAGGTCCACCCGGCCGAAATTCTCCACCGTCTGCCTGAACAACGCCTCGACCTCTTCCGGCCTGGTGATGTCGCAGCTGACCCCCAGCGCCTTCGCGTCGGAAGGCCCCGCCTCCGCAATCGCCCTGTCGAGCATATCCTTTCGGCGGCCGCAGAATACCGTGTTCCAGCCGTGCTTCAGCAACGCGGTGGCGACGGCCTTGCCTATCCCCGTGCCGGCCCCGGTGACGATTGCCGCTTTGCCGTTTGCCATGTTTTCCCTCGCTGGATGACCATGGCATCGCAAATGCCATTGCGGCTGGCAAGCATCGCCATGCGCCAAATAAACAGGCATCGCCATGCGCCAAATAAAAAGGGCGGCCATTGGCGACCGCCCCAATCTGGACCTGGCTTGGGAGGAGGAAGCCGATCCGACTAAGACAAATGATGCGCTTATCCGGTTAACGAAAACCTAACATGAAGTCTCCGCCACCGTAGGCGGCTACCAGCGCGGATTGGGCGTCGTGCCTGCGGCCACCGGCACGGTTGCCGACGAAACGGTCGCCTCGATGTGCTCGACAAGAGCGTCCGGCAAGCCGAGCCTGCCGGCAAGCAGGTCGAGATAGCCGCGCTCGGCGCGCGTGTCGGCGTCGATGGCAAGGCGCGAGGCCGTGTAAAGCTCGACCTTCTGCTCCTCGCTCTGTGCCGACGCGACAAGCGCCTCGATATCGAGCGGCGCTCCCAGTTCCGACTTGATGAAGGCTTCCGCCTCGGAATCCGCGCCGACGTCGCCAAGCTTGGCGCCGATCTTGCGGCGTTCGTCGTCATCGATCTGGCCGTCGGCTCTCGCCGCCGCGATCATTGCCCGCACCAGCGTCAGCGCGAATTCGGTCTCGCCCTGCGGCGCTTGCGACGGATGAAAGCCGGTGTCGGAGGGCGGCGGCAACAGTTCGGGCTCGCCGGCTTCAGCCTCGCCAACGGGCGTCCTGCCGTTCTGGTAGTTCTGGTAGGCCTTGTAGGCGAGGCCGCCAATCGCCGCCAGGCCGCCCAGCTTCACCGCCGCGCCGGTGACCTGCCTGCCGGTTCCGGTCCCGAACAGCACCGCCGCCAGCGCGCCGGCAGCCAGTGGATTGTCCTTGGCGTATTGCACCGCCTGCCCAGCCTTGTCGCGCACCGTCCCGCTCGTTCCGGGGATTTGCGAGCCGAGCAGATCGTCGAGCAATTTCTTGGGATCGAACATCAACACCTCCAGATAGCCACGCGGGCCGGTTTCGGGTGACGAAAAAGTAAGGCCGCAACGCTGACATTACAATGACAGGGATCGATTTGCCTGCCCTTGCCGCTTCCTTGAAATGCGTCGGCGCTATCGGCCGATATGTTCCTCGCCGCGCGCGCAAGCCAGTTCCACCTGGCGCTGGCGTTCGGCATAGCGCTGACGATCCTCGGGCGAGCGCGCCTCGAAACAATGAGGACAGGAAACACCCGCCTCATATCTCGGCGAAAGCCGGTCGTTCGGCGTCAGTGGCAGCCGGCAGGCACGGCAAAGTTCGGCATCGCCCTCGATAAGCCCGTGCGACACCGAAACCCGCTCGTCGAACACGAAGCACTCGCCCTGCCACAAGCTTTGCCCGGCCGGTACTTCCTCAAGATATTTCAAGATGCCGCCCTTGAGGTGGAACACCTGCTCGACCCCAAGCGACTTCACATAGGCCGTTGCCTTTTCACAGCGGATGCCGCCGGTGCAGAACATGGCGATCTTCTTGCCGTCCAGTTCGGCCCGGTGCTTCTCTACCCATTCGGGAAACTCCCTGAAGCTTGCCGTGTCCGGATCGACGGCCCCCTGAAACGTGCCGAGCGCCACTTCATAGCGGTTGCGCGTATCGATGACGACGGTGCCGGGATCGGCGATCAGCACGTTCCAATCGGCCGGCGCGACATAGGTGCCGGCGCTTCCTTCGGGATCGACCGCATCGACGCCCATCGTGACGATCTCGCGTTTCAATCGAACCTTCATGCGATGAAACGGCATGGTGGCGGCGCTGCTGAATTTCACGTCGAGGCCGGACATTCCCGGAATGGCGCGAAGGTAAGCGACGAGTTCGTCAATCGCTTCGTCGCTGCCGGCGACCGTGCCGTTGATGCCCTCCGAAGCGAGCAGAAGCGTGCCCCTGATGCCGCGCGCCCCGCAAAATTCCGCCAGCGGCGCGCGCAACGCCTCGAATGCGTCAAGCCGGCAAAATCGATAGAGCGCAGCGACGCGCAAAGGGCGTGTGGATATATTCATGGCAAAAGCGGTTAAACGCTGCGCTTAGCCGTTTCAAGGCAAAGCCGATTCATGCGTGCAATCAATGTGTTGGCGCGCCCCCTGCCAGCCCTTGGAATAATTGTTTGCGCATTTTTGGTCCACATGCCGGCAATTGCGGCGACACTTTCTCCAAACAGGAGATAAGCGCCATGTTCACGCAAGACGTCATTTCGGAAATCACGGCCGCCGCTCAGGGTCTCGGCATCGAGCCGGCATCGCTGCTGGCAGTTGCTGAAGTGGAGAGCGGGGGCACAGCCTTCGCCGATATCGATGGCCGGCACGAGCCATTGATCCACTTCGAGGCGCATTATTTCGACCGGCGGCTGAGCGATGGCAACCGCGCGCTCGCGCGCCACAAAGGTCTTGCCGCGCCGGTGGCGGGCGCCATCGCCAACCCGGCAAGTCAGGCTGCGCGCTGGCAGATGCTGGAGCAGGCGGCTGCCATCGACGCCAAGGCCGCTTACGAATCAGTCTCCTGGGGCCTCGGACAGGTCATGGGCGCGCATTGGGCATGGCTTGGCTATGCCAGCGTCGACGCGCTGGTCGCGGAGGCCCGGTCGGGCGTGGCCGGGCAGGCGCGGCTGATGGCGCTCTACATCGACAAGGCTGGCCTGGCCGAAGCCCTGCGCAATCACGACTGGATAGCCTTCGCAAAAGGTTATAAC
>DASYCS010000189.1:0-3226 GCA_036500025.1 Mesorhizobium sp.
GGCGAACTGCTGTGGGACATAGGCGCGGGATCCGGCTCCATCTCCATCGAATGGATGCTGGCCCACCCCTCGTTGCGCGCCATTGCCATCGAGGCCGACCCTGAACGGGCCACCCGCATCCGCCGCAATGCCATATCCTGCGGCGTCCCCGGTCTGGCCATTGTCGAAGGCCCTGCCCCGCAAGCACTGTCCGGGCTGGAGCAGCCCGGCGCGATCTTCATCGGCGGCGGCGGCAGCGATGCCGGCGTGGTGGAGGCCGCCATCCAGGCGCTGCCCGCCGGCGGGCGCTTGGTCGCCAACGGCGTGACGCTTGAGATGGAGGCGGTGCTTCTGGCCAGCCATGCAGCGCTTGGCGGCGAGCTTACCCGCCTCTCCGTTTCCCGCGCTTCCCCGGTTGGTTCGATGCTGGCGTGGCGGCCGGCCATGCCGGTTACGCAATGGAACTGGACAAAACCATGATCGTCGCGGGCATCGGCTGCAAGAAAGGCGTTGCCGCGCACGATATACGCGCCGCGCTCGATGCGGCGCTGGCAGCGCATGGGCTTTCATCGGCATCGCTGTCGGCTCTCGCCACCGCGAAGTTCAAACATGCCGAAACAGCCATCACCGAAACCGCCCACGCGCTGCGGCTTCCGGTTTTGCTTGTCGACAATGCCGCCCTCACCGCCGTTTCCCTGCGCACGCTGACCCATTCCCACCATTCGCAGTCGGTGACCGGAACACCCTCGCTTTCCGAAACCGCGGCCCTTGCCGCCGCCGGCCAGCATGCGCGCCTGCTTGGGCCGCGTGTCGTGGTCGGCGGCGTCACCTGCGCCATAGCAATCGACGGAGGCCGGTCATGACGGTTCATTTCATCGGCGCGGGGCCGGGTGCGCCGGACCTGATCACCATGCGCGGCGCAAAGCTTCTGGCCGATTGCCCGGTCTGCCTTTATGCCGGCTCCATCGTCTCGCCGGAACTGCTTCAGTATTGCGCGCCCGCGACTAGAAAGATCGATACCGCGCCCATGTCGCTGGACGAGATCGAAGCCGAATATCTCGCCGCCCATCGGGCCGGCCACGATGTCGCCCGGCTGCACTCCGGCGACCTGTCGGTGTGGAGCGCGGTAGCCGAGCAGATTCGCCGGCTGGAAAAACACGGCATCGCCTATACGCTGACGCCGGGTGTCCCTTCCTTCGCCGCCGCCGCCTCGGCGCTTCGGCGCGAACTGACGATCCCCGAGGTCGCACAGAGCCTGGTGCTGACGCGTGTTTCCGGCCGTGCCTCGAAAATGCCGCCGGGCGAGACGCTTGCCGCTTTCGGCCGCACGGGCGCCACGTTGGCCATCCACCTCGCCATCCACGCCATCGACCATGTGGTCAGCGAACTTGCGCCACTCTATGGCGCCGATTGCCCGGTTGCGATCGTCTTTCGCGCGTCATGGCCGGACGAGCGCGTCTTGCGCGGCACGCTCGCCACCATCGAAGCGCAGCTGGCCGCCGATCCGATCGAGCGAACCGCCATCATTTTCGTCGGACGCTCGCTCGCCGCGCAGGATTTCACGGAAAGCTCGCTCTACGACGCCTATTATCAGCGCCGCTTTCGCGGGCGGGACGGACTATGACCGACAAAGACGATAATGGCGGCAACGCCGGGCTGATCCGCGCTCTTTCGCGCTTCGATTCTCCGCTGCGCACACTGGAAGCCGGCCATGTCTGGCTGGCCGGTGCCGGGCCGGGCGATCCAGGCCTGTTGACTCTGGACGTATTGAGCGCGTTGGCTCAAGCCGATGCGCTGGTGCATGACGCGTTGGTGTCGCCCGAAATCATCGCCGTCGCCGAACAGGCCGAGAAATTCTATGTCGGCAAGCGCGGCGGCAGGCTGTCGATCCCGCAGGCGGACATCAATGCACTGCTGGTCCGGCTGGCGAGTGAAGGCCGCAAAGTGGTGCGGCTCAAGGGCGGCCACCCTTATGTGTTTGGGCGCGGCGGCGAGGAAGCGTTGGCGCTGGTCGAAAATAATATCCCCTACCGGGTATTGCCGGGCGTCACCTCGGCCTTTGGCGGCCTGACCTCGGCGGGCATTCCCGCCACCATGCGCGGCGTCAACGGCGCGATCATTCTTGCAACCGGCTTCGCCGCCGTTTCCGATGACAGGCCGGACTGGACCGCCCTTGCGCGCACCGGCCAACCCATCATCATTTATATGGGGCTGACGCATATGGCCGCTACGGTGGCCGATCTGCGCGCCGGCGGGCTGGGCGAAGACACGCCGGCAGCCCTGATCGAAAACGCCACCTTGCCAACCGAACGCACCGTCGTCGCCACCCTTGGCACGCTGGTAGATGCCGCCGCGAGAGAGCACATCACTTCTCCGGCCCTGATCGTCGTTGGCGGCATCGTGGCGATGCGCAAACAGCTGGCAGGCCGGGCATGACCGCCAAGGCCATCATTGTCGGCGCACCGCGCTCCGGCTCCGGCAAGACCAGCGTGACCATCGGTATCCTGCGCGCCCTGTCGCGGCGCGGCATTCGCGTGCGCGGGGCGAAATCGGGGCCGGACTATATCGATCCCGGCTTCCATGCGGCGGCAACCGGCCTTCCAGGCGTCAATCTCGACAGTTGGGCAATGTCGCCGGCGCTGCTTAACGGCCTTGCCGGCCAAGCCGCCGACGACGCCGAATTCGTCGTCATCGAAAGCGCCATGGGTCTATTCGACGGCATCCCCTCGACGCCGGGCCGCACGGGCGCCGCCGCCGATCTGGCTGCGCTCTACGGCACGCCCGTATTGCTGGTGCTGGACGTCTCCGGCCAATCCACCACCGTGGCTGCCGTCGCCAAGGGCTTCGCCACCTACCGTCCCGATGTGCATATCGCAGGCGTCGTGCTCAACCGCCTGGGCAGCGAGCGCCACCGCGCGCTCTGCACCGACGCGGTCGAGGCGCTCGGTCTGCCCGTGCTTGGCGCGGTGATGCGTGACCCTACGCTTTCCATGCCGGAGCGGCATCTGGGCCTTGTCCAGGCAAGCGAGCACACGAACCTGATGGCCTTCATCGATCGGATGGCCGACATGGTCGAAAATTCCATCGACCTCGATGCCGTAATGCGGCACGCCGTTCCGCTGGTTCCGGCCGAAGGCGGTTTCGACCAGCATTTGCCGCCGCCCGGCCGGCGCATCGCCCTGGCGCAGGACGCCGCCTTCACCTTTCTCTATCCGCATGTCGCCGCCCACTGGCGCCGCAACGGGGC
>DASYCS010000190.1:0-2522 GCA_036500025.1 Mesorhizobium sp.
CGGTCAGAACGCGAAGACCTGTCGGTAAAATTGCGCCGGCTGCATTGCAGGAGCGTTTTTTCTTGTATGATCGTGCCACGGAACAAATCACTGTGATGGGCTGTTTTGTTCATCAGCTTCCGCATAAACGGGCAGCGGTCAATTGAAATTCATTTCAAAACAACGGATTGATCCATGACTTCACGCACCATTCTGATTGTCGATGACGATGAAGACCTGCGCGCGACGCTTGTAGAGCAATTGGCCCTCTATGAAGAATTCGACGTGCTTCAGGAGGCGAATGCCGCCAAGGGTGTCGCGGCGGCGCGCGCCGGGCTGATCGATCTGCTGATCATGGATGTCGGCTTGCCCGACATGGACGGCCGCGAGGCCGTGAAAATCCTGCGCAAGGGTGGCTACAAGGCCCCCATCATCATGCTGACCGGGCACGATACCGATTCCGACACCATTCTCGGACTGGAAGCGGGCGCCAACGACTATGTGACCAAGCCGTTTCGCTTCGCCGTGCTTCTGGCCCGCGTGCGCGCGCAATTGCGCCAGCACGAACAAAGCGAGGACGCCACTTTCGCGGTTGGCCCCTATACCTTCAAGCCCAGCCAGAAACTGCTGATCGACCAGCGCGGCGGCAAGGTGCGGCTGACCGAAAAGGAAGCCTCGATCATCAAATATCTCTACCGTGCCGAACAGAAGGTGGTGACGCGCGACGTGCTTCTGGAAGAGGTCTGGGGTTACAATTCAGGCGTCACCACGCATACGCTGGAAACCCACGTCTACCGGCTGCGCCAGAAGATCGAGCGCGACCCTTCCAATGCCGAGATTCTTGTGACGGAAAGCGGCGGTTACAAGCTGGTTCCGTGAAGGAATAAGCCGTATGTAAGCTGACTGAACATATTGACTACCGGTACGCGGTTCGGGGCGGGGCCGCAGGGAAGTAAAGCATGATCCGGCTTCGGGACCATGGCACGGAAAGGGGAACGGCCTGACGGTTCGGGGACATAATGGCGCTGGATGACGACATTCGCATCCTGTCGGCCGTGGGGCTTTTCGAAGGCTTCACGCAGGAACAGTTGCGCCTGCTGGCCTTCGGCGCCGAAACCACCCTGCTTGCCGCCGACAGGAAGCTTTACCGCGAGGACGACGAGGCGGATTCGGCCTATGTCGTGGTCAGCGGCCGCATCGTTCTCTACCGCGAAGGCGACGGCAGCGAGCGCTTGGCCATCGGCCATGTCGGGCCGGGCGCCATCATGGGCGAACTGGCGCTGATCGCCGATACCAGACGGCTGACCAGCGCATCGGCGGAAATCGATTCGGAAGTGCTGCGCCTCAGCCGCCGCATGTTCCGGCGCATCCTGGAGGAATATCCGGATGCCGCGGTGCAGATTCAGCGGCGCATTACCGCGCAATTGCAGGAATTCCTCCAGAAGATCGAAAATCTCGCCCCCCGCTTCGCCGGCTAGCATGAACCTGACGCTTGCCCGCGCCACCGAAGCCGACCTGCCCTTCATCATGGCGACCGAGCGGCTTGAAGGCTATGCAGCGCTTGTCGGGAACTGGGAAGAACAGCGCCACCGCGAGGCGCTTGCCGATGGCAGCCATGCCTATTTCATCGGCCTCGATGGCCCACACCCCGTCGGCTTCGCCACGCTGCGCCATTGGAATTCGGCGGATGGCGTCACCCTGGTGCGCCGCGTGGCGGTAGCGACGCCGGGCCGGGGCCAGGGGCGAAAGCTGCTTGCCGGCGTCGCCGACCGCGTCTTTGAAGAAACCGCCGCCTACCGCCTCCATATCGGCCTTTTCCCCGAAAACCTTCGTGCCCGGCGCGCCTATGAAGCGGCGGGCTTTACGCCTGAAGGCATTGCGCGCGCAGCGGTGTTCTTCGGCGGCGTCCACCGCGACGAACTGGTGATGTCGCTGCTGCGCCCCGAATGGCAGGCGCGGCGGAAACCATCCGCCGGCTGACGATTTCAATCAAGGTCGAAGCGGGCGATCACCGGCACATGGTCCGAAGGCCGCTCCCAGCCGCGCGCCGCTTTCAGGATTTCATAGCCGCGAAACAGCGGGGTCAAATTAGGCGAGGACCAGACATGGTCGAGACGCCGGCCGCGGTTGGAAGCTTCCCAGTCCTGCGCGCGATAGCTCCACCATGTATAGAGCTTCTGGTCCGCCGGAATGTTCAGCCGCATCAGATCGACCCAGCCGCCGCCTTCGCGCATCGCCTCGAAATTCACCGTCTCGACCGGCGTGTGGCTGACGACGTTCAGCAATTGCTTGTGCGACCAGACATCGTGTTCCAGCGGCGCGATGTTGAGGTCGCCGACAAGAACCGAACCGGAAGCCTCGTCATGCTCGGCGCGGATCGAATTCATTTCGGCGACGAAATCCAGCTTGTGCCTGAATTTACGGTTGATCGCCGGATCAGGCTCGTCGCCGCCGGCCGGCACATAGAAATTATGCAGGAGCAGGGCCTTGCCGCCGGCCTGAACCCGCACCGAAAGATGCCGGCTTTCCTCGATTTCGCAAAA
>DASYCS010000191.1:0-8746 GCA_036500025.1 Mesorhizobium sp.
CCGGCAAGCCCTTTGCCGCGCTCGATGCGCTGGTGGATTGGTTGCCGGCAAACCTTCCCCAGGACGATGCCCAGCTATCCATCGCCCACGGCGATTTCAGGCTTGGAAACCTGCTGTTTCATCCCACGCGGCCGGAGGTCACAGGCATCCTCGACTGGGAGCTTTCCACCCTTGGTCACCCGCTCGCCGATCTCGGCTTCTGCTGCATGCCGTGGCACACCTCGCCAAGCGAATATGGCGGCATCCTCGGCCTGGACTGGCAGGCCCTGGGCATCCCGCTACAGGCGCGGTTTGCCGACCACTACTTTGCCCATGCCCGTCCGACGGCTCCGTTGCTGCCGTTCCACATTGTCTTTGCGCTGTTTCGTTTTGCCGTCATCTTCGTCGGCATCGCCGACCGCGCACGCGCTGGAAACGCCGCCGGCGCCGATGCGCAAAACGTCGCGCCGCTCGCCGGCCGTTTCGCCGAACGGGCGCTGGAAATCATCAAGGGGAAGCACATTCTCTAGACAGCGATCCGGCGCGGGACCGTCTTTCTCAAGCGGGCAGGATTCTCTTTGCCTGAAGCTCTTCAAAAATGCTGTCGAACATCTCTTCGGTGTCCATGCATTCCTCTATCCCAGCGACCGCTTCATGTCCTCGCGCGCCAGGCCGATCAGGGCTTGCATGGCTGCGCGGGCCTGGTCCGGTTCGCCGCGCTGGATCGCATCGTGGACTTTTCGGTGCATGGCGATGGCGCCTTCGTGCGATTGGCTGGCGCGGTTGGTCATCCGGAAGCTCGCCATCAGTGCGGCGCGCATGGCGACGATGAACTGCCTGAGCACCCAGTTGCCGGAGGCCTCGATGACCGCTGTATGGAAAGCGAGGTCGGCGATGCTCCAGCTTTCGGTGTCACGGCCTTCCGATTCGACCATGTCCGCGAAGGCGGCGCCAATATCGGCCAGCGCTCTTGGCGAGGCGCATGATGCGGCGCGCGCCGCCGCCTCGGGTTCGATCAACATTCGGGCATCGACGAGATTATCGTAGAATTCGCGGTCGCGTATGTGCCGCAACGCGGCTTCGAGGACCATCGTATCCAGCAGATTCCAGCTGGATTGCGGAAGAACGACCGTTCCGGCCCGTGGCCGGGAACGGATAAGGCCCTGGGCGACCAGATGCTGAAGGCCCTCGCGCAGGGTCGGCCGGCTGACGCCGAAATGATTGAGCAGCACTTCTTCCGCAGGCAGGAAAGACCCCTGCGGCCATGTGCCGGACACGATGTTGTCGACAAGTTCGTGCAGCACGCCCTTCATGGTCTTGCGGGTGATGTTGTGATCGGGAGCCAGCGCTGCGCGCGGCAAGGTGTGGGTGGGCATCGTACTCCTGACCGCCGGCCTGCATAAAGCGGCTTGTCATACTTAACGGAGCCGGCGGTTAAGTGCAATCTTGGATAAATATGATTTATCTTGACAAATGATCATATCTATTTATTCGGTGGCCGCCTAACCTGAGAGGAGTTGGGAGTTCATGACTATCTGGAAAACCGTGGCGCTTGGTTTCATGGCGGCATTGATCGGCAGCAGCGCCGTTCGCGCCGACGATATCAAGATCGGAGCCATCTACATGGATGCGCAGGGCTATTACGCCGGCGTACGCAAGGGCATTCAGGACGCCGCCAAGGAGGCGGACAAGAAGCTGCAAATCATCGAGACCAACGCGCAGGGCGACGTTGCGA
This sequence comes from Mesorhizobium sp., assembly GCA_036500025.1. Classification (GTDB taxonomy): domain Bacteria; phylum Pseudomonadota; class Alphaproteobacteria; order Rhizobiales; family Rhizobiaceae; genus Mesorhizobium. The sequence continues at coordinate 1,715 of DASYCS010000191.1, forward strand.
AGGAAAGCTCCTTCATCGATACGCTGATCGCCTCCGGCGTTCAGGCAGTCATCACCTCGCCGGTTTCGGCGGACGGTTCCTACCGCGCCATTCGCCGCGCCCATGACGCCGGCATTCCGGTGATCTGCTACAATACCTGTCTCAGCGACGGCGACCAGAAGGCCTATGTCTCGGCCTATGCCGTCGGCGATCCATTCGAGTTCGGCAACAAGCTGGGTAAGCAGGCGGCCGACTATTTCGTCAAGGCCGGCATCAAGGAGCCGAAGATCGCCGTCCTGAACTGCGAGTTCGTCGAGGTCTGCGTCACGCGCCGCGAGGGCTTCGAGGCCGCGCTGAAGGAAAAAGTGCCCGGCTACAAGATCGTCGACAACCAGGAAGGCGCGGTTCTCGACAAGGCCGTTTCGGTTGCAAGCACCATCCTGACGGCCAATCCTGAACTCGACGCCATCTTCGGGGAAGCCGGCGGCGCGACGCTGGGCGCTGCCCGCGCCATCCGCGCCCAGAACAGGGTCGGTCACGTCGTCGTCTTTGGCGGCGACATGACCGCCGAGATCGCCACCGAACTGGGGCAGTTCGACGTGATCAAGGCCGTGGTCGACATTTCCGGCCAGGGCATGGGCCGTCTGGCCTTCGCGCAGGCGCTCAACGTCATCGCGGGCAAGCCTCCGCAAGACATCAAGGTGCCCTACAACATCGACCTTTACGCTTCCTCGGAAGATGGCAAGGGCTGGCTGGAAGCCCATAAGGACGGCATTCCTTAAATAGCCGGCGCCTGCCTAATCGCTGAAAAGAGTGGCGGCGTGCAGCCGCCGCTCCTCTCATTCCATGAGGTCACCTATGCAACAGGCACAGTCCGCCTTCGAGGCCCGACCCGTCGTCGCCAGTCTTCAGGGCTGCTCAAAGCGCTATCCCGGCGTCGTTGCGCTGGCCGATGCGGATTTTGAAATGCGCGCCGGCGAAGTGCGCGCAATGCTCGGCAAGAACGGCGCCGGCAAATCGACCTTGATCCGGCTGCTTACGGGGGCGGAAACGCCCGACACCGGCACGGTGACGATAGGTGGCGAGGAACTGGCCGGATCGGATTCCACGCGCGCGGCCGAGGCTTTTGCCAAGGGCGTGCGCGTCGTCTACCAGGAACTCAGCCTGGTCACGGAGCTGTCCATCGCCGAAAACCTGTTCCTGGGGCGTTGGCCGCGCCGCGCCGGTGTGATCCGGCATGGCCAGATGGAGCAGGAGGCGCGCGCCGCGCTCGATAGCCTGGGTGTCGACCTCGCCCCCGGGCGGATCGTCTCCAGCCTCAGCCCGGCGGAGCGGCAGCTGGTTGAAATCGCGCGGGTGATGATCGGAAGCCCGCGCCTAGTCATTCTCGATGAGCCGACCTCCTCCCTTGCCGAGGCGGAGGCGCGCAAGGTATTGGCGGCCGTCATGCGCATCGCGGCTGCGGGCATCTCCGTCATCTATGTCAGCCACAGGATGAACGAGATCCGCCAGATCGCCGACACGGTCACCATCATGCGTGACGGCCGCATCATCGAGACGGTTCCCGTCGAGGGGGCGCAAACCGGCGATATCGTGAAGCTGATGCTCGGCGCAGAGATGGATGCGAACGAACATATCCAGCCGGGGCTTCGCGGCGCACCGGTATTGGAGCTGCGCGAGGTTTCGCTTGCGCCCAAGCTCGATCGCATCTCCTTCACCCTCCATGCCGGCGAGGTGCTGGGCATCGCCGGCTTGCTTGGCTCCGGGCGCACCGAACTGCTTCAGCTGATCATGGGCCTGCGCAACAGATCGGCCGGCGAAGTGCTCGTCGGCGGCAGGCGCGTCGATGGTGCTTCCTACAGGGGCATGGTGCGGCGCGGTTTCGGCCTGACGCCTGAAAGCCGGAAGGAAGAGGGCATCATTCCAATGCTCGGGGTCGATGAAAACACGGTGATCACGGATTTCAGCGCCGTCAGCCGCAACCGCATATTGTCGGCGACCCGTATCGCCGAGGCGACGCGCCGTGTGATCGAACGCCTGCAAATCAAGACGGCGCGCACGGATACGCCGATCGGTACGCTTTCAGGCGGCAACCAGCAGAAGGTCGTCATCGGGCGCTGGGTCCATGCCGGCTCGCGCGTTTTGCTGCTCGACGAACCGACGCGCGGCGTCGATGTCGAGGCAAAGGCTCAAATCTATCGAATTATCCGCGAACTCGCCGCAGAGGGCTGCGCGGTGATTTTCGTTTCTTCCGAGATCGAGGAATTGCCGCTGGTCTGCGATCGCGTGCTGGTCCTTCGCGACCGCCGCATAGCGGAGGAAATAGCCGCCCCCGGCATCGATCAGGACCGGCTTCTGGCCGCCTGCATCGCGGCAGCTTGAAACAAGGACACAGCAATGAGCGTAACGAACGCTGAGAACCGCCGCTTCGGGCTTGCCGGCTATATGAACGAGTTGAGCCTTCTGTCGGCGATCGTCATCCTTTATCTGGTCTTTGGACTGACGGCGAATGGCTTCCTGAGCTTTCCCAACCAGATCAACATCCTGCGTGACGCCGCAACCATCGGCATCGCGGCGTGGGCGGCGACCCTGATCATCATCTGCGGCGAGATCGACGTTTCCACCGGACCCATGGTGGCGTTCATCTCCGTCATCCTTGCCTATCTGCTGCAATGGGGGACGCCGACGGTTCTGGCCTTCGCGCTCGCAATCGTGCTCGGCGGGCTGCTGGGCGCCCTGGCCGGAGCGCTGCGGGCCTGGTTCGACGTGCCGTCCTTCGTCGCCACGCTTGGATTGTGGTCGGCGCTGCGCGGTCTTGCCCTTTTCATGACCGACGCGCTGCCGGTGTCCATCGGCCGCAACGACATCGTCGATCTGCTCGACCGCCCCTTCCTGGGACTGCCGCCGGCGGTGATCCTGATGCTGGCGCTGTTCGTCCTGTTCCTGTTCATCAGCCGCAAGACCGCCTTCGGCAGGTCCGTCTACGCCGTCGGCGGCAACCCTCATGCGGCGCTGCTTGCCGGCATCAATGTCGCGCGCATACGCATCCTGGTCTTCGCCATCGGCGGGGCGATGGCCGCCCTGTCGGGCATTCTTCTGCTTTCCCGGCTCGGCTCGGGCAATGCAACGGCGGCTTCCGGGCTTGAATTCGACGTTATCGCGGCGGTGGTCGTCGGCGGCACGGCGCTTTCGGGCGGACGCGGCTCCATGGTCGGAACCCTGCTCGGGGTCCTTGTCATCACGCTGATCGGCAACGGGCTGATCCTGCTCGGCATCAATCCATTCATCCAGCAGGTGGTGCGCGGCGTTATCATCGTGGTCGCCGTGCTGGCCAACATCCAGGCCATCAAACGCTCGCGCGCGCAGAGAAGCTGAAATGACGGTCATTGCGCTTCGCTCCGGCGACATGCGGGCGAGGATTACGACGCATGGTGGCTCGATCCTCAGGCTCGACCAGGGTGCGGTGCCACTTTTGCGGCCCGCGGACGATGACGCGCTGCCGATCGACAGCGCCTGCTACCCGCTGGTCCCCTTCGGTAACCGCGTGCGCGGCAACCGCTTCACCTTCCAGGACAAGGCCTATACGCTGGCGCCCAATACAGATTGGGACGCGCATTATCTGCATGGCGAAGGCTGGCGCAGCGACTGGCGGGTCGTTAACCGGCAGGAGGATCGGCTCGTTCTTTCGCATGAGCATGACGGTTCGTCGATGCCATGGATTTATTCCGCCGAGCAGCGCTTCAACTTGCGCCCGGACATGATCGAGCTGGAGATATCGGTTACCAACCGGGGTAACGAGGCCATGCCGTTTGGCCTCGGCTGGCATCCCTATTTCCCGATGACGCCGCAAACCACGCTCCACACGCGCACGGGACGCATGTGGACGGAGGAGGCCGGCTGGTTGCCGGGCAAGGCGGTCGACCTGCCGCAGGACCTGGATTTTTCGGCGCCGAAGGGGCTGCCGGATCATTGGGTCAACAACGGCTTCGAGGACTGGTCCGGCGAGGCCCGGATCGATTGGCCCGAACGCGGCCGCGCCTTGCGCGTCGAGGCCGCTCCGTTGTTTCGGGTGATGTTCCTTTTTGTGTCCAGCACGTCGTTCGATCCTTCCTATCGGCGCGACTTTTTCGCGCTGGAGCCGATGAGCCACCTTGCCGACGGCCACAACATGCCCGACCTCGGCGGCCTCGCGCCGCTCGCGCCGGGCGAGAGCCTGTCGGGCAGCCTGCGCCTGAAAGTGGAGCACAGCTGAATGGCATCCCGAAGCTACGACTACATTCTTGTTGGCGGCGGCAGTTCCGCCTGTGCGGCGGCTGCGCGTCTGCTTTCTTCCGGGGCGTCCGTCCTCATGCTGGAGCGTGGACCGGGGCGCTCCAATCCGATCATGGATTTTCCGGCGGGCTACATGAAGTTCCTCGCCCGCGATACCTATCTGGTGATGCACGACACCGTGCCTCAGCCGCAACTCGACGGCCGCGCCCCCATCGTCCCTCAAGGGCGGGTGCTGGGTGGCGGCGGGGCCGTTAACGCCATGGTCTACATGCGGGGCCAGCGCGAGGACTACGCCGAATGGAACCGCGCCATCGGCGGCGATGGCAAGGGCGCATGGGACTGGGACGACCTGCTGCCGCATTATCTTCGCCAGGAAGACAACGACCACCTAGGCGGTCCGCTGCACGGCGTTGGCGGCCCCTTGAAGGTTTCCCATCTTGGCCATACCAGCCCGATGACCCGCGCCTGGCTCAAGACCATGCAGCAGATGGGCATTCCCTACACGCCCGACTTCAACAATGGCGACCCTCGCGGCGTCGGCCTGATGCAACACACGATTGACTGGGAAAAGCGACGCCGGTCGTCGCCCGTCGAGGCATTCCTGGCGCCGTGGCTGAAGAACCCGCTTCTCGACCTGCATTGCCAGGCTACCGTCGGCTCCATCTTGTGGGAGGGCAACCGCGCCATCGGCGTCTCGTGGAGAGAGGGTGGTAAGGCGCATGAGGCCAGGGCCGGAGAAGTTCTGATGGCGGCCGGCGCCTACCAGACGCCGAAGCTGCTGATGCTGTCCGGGGTCGGCCCTGAAGAAGAGCTTGCCGCCCATGGCATCGCCACGCGCATCGCCCTTCCCGGTGTCGGAGCCAATCTTCAGGATCATTACGAGTGCCCGGTCGTCGCCACCACCAATGGCGCCTATGGCTATTACGGCCAGGACAAGGGGCTGAAAATGCTGCTTGCTGGCCTGCAATATCTGTTGTTCAGGTCCGGTCCCGTCACCACCACGGGCGTGGAAAGCTGCGCCTTCCTCGATCCGACCGGACAAGGCGGCCGGCCGACCATTCAAATGTTCTGCGTGCCGACCGTCTATCTCGACCGTGACGTGATGGGCGCGGACCCCGGCCATGGCGTCACCATCAACTCGCTGCTGTTGCAACCCAAGTCGCGGGGGCATGTGAAGCTGCGCTCAGCCGATCCCGACGCGCTGCCGCTTGTCGATCTACAGATATTCGCTGAGCGTGCCGACCTGGACCTGACGGTTCAAGGTTTCCGCTTCGCAAGAAGCGTGCTCGAACGCTCGCCGCTGCGCGACCTCGTGAAAGCTGAAATATTCCCCGGCCGGGACGTGGTTTCCGACGAGGCCATCGCCGCCCATTGCCGACGCACGGTCAAGACCGGCTACCACCCGGTAGGTACCTGCCGCATGGGAGGCGACGACGACGCCATGGCCGTGCTCGACGCTTCGCTGAAAGTGCGCGGCGCGCAGGGGTTGCGCGTCATCGACGCCTCCATGATGCCGAACATCGTTTCCGGCAATACCAATGCGGCGGTAATGGCGGTGGCCGACAAGGCCGCAGACCTGATCCTTGGGACGACACCATGAAGATTGCACCATGAAAATCACCGGGCTGAAGACTTTCATCGTTCCGCCACGTTGGCTGTTCCTGAAGATCGAGACCGACGAGGGCGTCTGCGGCTGGGGCGAGCCGGTCGTGGAAGGCCGCGCCCATACGGTCGAGACCGCGGTTCGGGAACTGGCCGACATGCTGGTCGGACAGGACCCGAGCAGGATCGAGGATCTGTGGCAGGTCATGTATCGTGGTGCCTTCTACCGTGGCGGCCCGATCATGATGAGCGCCATAGCCGGAGTCGATCAGGCTCTTTGGGACATCAAGGGGCGCGCCGCCGGCATGCCGGTCCACCAGCTGCTCGGTGGCCCGTGCCGCGATCGCATCAAGGTTTATTCCTGGGTCGGCGGCGACCGTCCGGCCGATGTGGCGAAGGCGGCGCGCGAGGCGGTCGCGAGCGGCTTCACCGCGCTCAAGATGAACGGCGCCGAGGAGATGCAGATCGTCGACAGCCACGCGCGCATCGACAAGGTGGTCGAGACCGTGGCCACGGTGCGGCAGGCCATCGGCCCGCATATCGGTCTCGGCGTCGATTTCCACGGCCGGGTCCACCGGCCGATGGCCAAGGTTCTTATCCGCGAATTGGAACCCTATCGCCTGATGTTCATCGAGGAACCGTTGCTGCCCGAGCACATCGACGCAATCGGCGAGGTGGCCCGCAATTCTTCGATACCCATCGCACTCGGCGAACGGCTCTATTCGCGCTGGGATTTCCGCCAGGTGCTGGAAAGCCGGGTCGTCGACATCATCCAGCCCGACCTGAGCCATGCCGGCGGCATCACCGAGTGCCGCAAGATCGCGGCGATGGCGGAAGCCTACGATGTGGCGCTCGCACCGCACTGCCCGCTTGGGCCGATCGCGCTCGCCTCCTGTCTCCAGATCGACGCGGTCAGCTACAATGCCTTCATCCAGGAACAGTCGCTCGGCATCCACTATAATGGCGGCGGCAGCGATCTGCTCGACTATCTCGTCGATCCGAATGTCTTTGCCTATTCAGACGGCATGGTTGCGATTCCCGAAGGGCCGGGCCTCGGTATAGAAATAAACGAGGAAGCGGTGATCGAAGCGGCGAAAATCGGCCATCGCTGGCGCAACCCACTGTGGCGCCATCAGGATGGAAGCGTCGCGGAGTGGTGACATGACGAGCACAAGACTG
>DASYCS010000192.1:0-2846 GCA_036500025.1 Mesorhizobium sp.
GACCAGGGTATCGCGGATGCCAGGCAGGCCGATGCGATCAGCCCGGCCGAGGCGCACCGGCTTGAGATGCGGGCAGCCAACATCAGCAAGGTTGCCGAGCGTATGGCCGATGCCGATCACGGCCGGTTGCCCCGCGGGCAATATCATCAGCTCATGCGCCGGGTCGATCATCTCGACCAGAGGCTGCTGACCGATACGGGCAGCGGGTTCGTTCTCGGCGACGGCTCGGACGGCGGCAATTATCCGAACGGCTGATTTGACAGGATAGAACCGCCCTTGGGAAATCGCCCGTGGGCGGTTCCATCTGTCCGCACAGGCTTGCCGCCACCGCCTGCTTGGTGTCCTCTCCCGCCTTTCAAGATGAGAATCAACCAGGCGGAGCCAGCATGTCCTTCCAGAAACTTGACGACCTTGGCCACAGGCTCGAAGCGCTGGAACATGCGCTGGCCATTCTTGGCGCGGACGAAGCGACGCATATGGCGGTTGGCGGCGGCGAGAAGCGGGCGGCGGCGATGGCGTCGCTGGCCGGCATGTACCATGCCCGCGCGACTGCCCCGGAGATCGGCGACTGGATCGAAGCCGCAGCGCGGGAAGCGCTGAACGAGGAGCAGGCGGCCGCGCTTGGCGAGTTCAGGCGGCAATATGCCAATTTGACCTGCCTTTCTTCCGAGTTTGTCGAGCGGCAGACCGGGGCGCGCCTGCGCTGCGAGCAGCTTTGGCGCGACATGCGCGCCAGGAACGACTGGGCGGGCTTCCAGCCGGCGCTGGAGGGCGTCGTCTCGCTGGTACGCGAGGAAGCGGCGATGCGGGCGGATGTGCTCGGCCTCAGCCCCTATGACGCGCTGATGGAGCAATACGACCCCGGCAACCGGGCGGCGGACATTACCGGCGCCTTTGCCGAATTGAAGGGCTTCCTGAAAGGTTTCGTTCCCGAAGCGCTGGCGGTGCAGGAGGAGAGGCTGGCGAAACGTCCGCTCAAGTCCTTGTCCGGCATCTATCCCGTCGAGAAGCAGTGCGAGCTTGGGCTGGCGATGATGGCGGCGGTCGGCTTCGACCTCACCCATGGCAGTCTTTCGGTGTCGCACCATCCGTTCTGCGGCGGCGTGCCGAGCGACGTGCGCATCACTACCCGCTACAAGACATCCGATTTCCTGTCGGCGCTGATGGGCGTGTTGCACGAGACCGGCCATGCGCTCTATGAGCAGAACCTGCCCAAGGCCTGGGCGCACTGGCCGCTTGGCAAGGCGCGCGGCATGGCGGTGCATGAAAGCCAGAGCCTGTTCGTGGAAAAGCAGATCGGCCGCAACCCGGCGTTCTGGCAATGGGCGCTGCCGGAGGTGGAGAAGCATCTCGGAGAAAGCTGGTCGATGGACGACATGCTGGCGCATGTGCACCATGTCGAGCGCGGCCTGATCCGCGTGGATGCCGACGAGGTGACTTATCCGCTGCATGTCATCTTGCGCTACGAGCTGGAGCAGGAGCTTGTTGCGGGCCGGCTTGAGGTCGCCGACATTCCCGAGGCCTGGGATGCCGGGATGCGGGACTATCTGGGCATTTCCACCATCGACAATCCGGCGGACGGACCGATGCAGGACGTACACTGGGCCGGCGGGGCGTTCGGCTATTTCCCGTCCTATACGCTCGGCGCCATGATGGCGGCGCAGCAATGGGCGGCGCTGACGAAAGAACACCCGGCCGCCGATGACGATCTGGCCAGGGGCGACTTCACTGCCGTCAACGAATGGCGGCGCGCCAAAATATGGTCGCAAGGGTCACGCTGGTCGACACCGGAATTGCTGGAGCGCGCCACCGGCGAAAAGCTGAACGCTGCGCATTTCATCGGCCATCTGAAGCGGCGTTACGGCAGGTAGTCAGCCTGCCGCTATTCCGCAGCCCCCTCGAAGGCGCTGGAGCCGGTTTCGAACTGAAGCCGGGCAAGGCGCGCATAGATGCCGCCCTTGGCGACGAGGCTGCGATGGGTGCCTTCCTCGACGATGCGGCCTTCATCCATCACGAGGATGCGGTCGGCCTTCAGCACGGTGGCCAGCCGGTGGGCGATGACGATGGTGGTGCGGCCCTGCATCAGCCGTTCCAGCGCGGTCTGCACCAAGGTCTCGCTTTCGGCGTCGAGAGCGGAGGTGGCTTCGTCCAGCAGCAGGATGGGCGCGTCGCGCAGGATGGCGCGGGCGATGGCTATGCGCTGGCGCTGGCCGCCGGACAGGGTCACGCCGCGCTCGCCAACCTCGCTGGCGTAGCCGTTTTCCAACTTGAGGATGAATTCATCGGCAAGCGCGTCCCTGGCGGCCGCTTCGATCTCCGCGTCGGAAGCGACAGGCCGGCCAAAGCCGATATTATCGCCGGCGCTGCCGGCGAAGATGGTCACGTCCTGCGGCACGATGGCGATACGCTCGCGCACGGCTTGCGGATCGGCCTCGCGCACATCGACGCCATCGACAAGGATATTGCCGCTCTCAGGGTCGTAAAAGCGCAAGATGAGCGAAAAGACCGTGCTCTTGCCAGCGCCAGAGGGGCCAACGATGGCAATCGTCTCGCCGGGCTTGACCGAGAAAGTCAGGCCATTTACGGCGGCGCGGTCGGGCCTGGCCGGATAGGAGAAGGATACGTTCTCGAAACTGACCGCGCCTTTTGCCGTGGCGGGAAGCGCCTTTGGATGAGCCGGCGGCTGGATGCCCGGAACCTCGACCAGAATTTCGGTCAGGCGTTCGGCGGCGCCTGCGGCCTGCGAAAGCTCGCCCCATACTTCCGATAATGCGCCGAGCGCACCGGCGGCGAACACCGAATAGAGCAGGAACTGGCCAAGCGTGCCGGGCGACAGCGTGCCGGCA
>DASYCS010000193.1:0-4280 GCA_036500025.1 Mesorhizobium sp.
AACGTCGTCGGGAATAGGCACGACATTGTGCTGGGGGATGGCGAGATATTCACCGAACGCACCGGGCCGGTTGACGCCGACGCCCAGCGTATTGCGGCACAGATGGCCCCTGCCCGCGCGGCAGTTGCGGCAATGGCCGCAGACTATGTGGCCTTCGCCCGAGACGCGCTGGCCGATCTTGTATTCGGTCACCGCAGCGCCGAAATCGGCAACCGTGCCGACGAATTCATGGCCGGTAACCATCGGCACAGGCACGGTTTTTTGCGCCCACTGATCCCAATTGTAGATGTGGACGTCGGTGCCGCAGATCGCGGTCTTCTTGATCTTGATCAGGACGTCATTGGGGCCGACTTCCGGCAGCGGCACCTCCTCCATCCAGATACCCGGCTCGGCCTTTGCCTTCACCAGCGCCCGCATCATGTTCGACATGGCTACTTTCCTTGAATCTCTTGATTCAATGTAATTTTTTGTTGCGCGTCAGGAGATGACGCCAAGTTCCCGGCCCACAATGCCAAACGCTTCCACCGCGCGGTCGATATCCTCGGTCGAATGCGCCGCCGACATCTGGGTGCGGATGCGGGCCTGCCCCTTTGGCACGACCGGAAACGAAAATCCGATCACGTAAATTCCACGCTTCAGCATCCTTGCCGCCATTTCCTGCGCCAGCGAAGCATCGCCAAGCATGACCGGAATGATCGGATGACCGGCGCCCGCCAGCGTAAAGCCCAGCTTGACCATTTGGGTGCGAAACCGCTCCGCATTGGAATATAGGTGTTGGCGCAGCGCCGCGCCATTCTCGACCAGTTCGAACACCTTGATCGAGGTTCCGGCGATTGCCGGCATCAGCGTGTTGGAAAACAGGTAAGGGCGCGAACGCTGGCGCAACCAGTCGACCACCTGGCGCTTGCCGGATGTGTAGCCGCCCGATGCGCCGCCCAGCGCCTTGCCCAATGTGCCGGTGATGATGTCGACCCGCCCCTCGACGCCGCAATACTCGACTGACCCACGCCCGTGCTTGCCGACGAAGCCAACCGCGTGGCTATCGTCCACCATCACCATGGCGCCGTATTTTTCCGCGAGGTCGCACACGCCGCGCAAATTGGCGATGATGCCGTCCATCGAGAAAACGCCGTCGGTAGCAATCAGCTTGAAGCGGCTTGCCTGTGCATTCTTCAACTCCTCTTCCAGCGCTGCCATGTCGTTATTGGCGTAACGAAAGCGCTTTGCCTTGGACAAGCGCACGCCGTCGATGATCGAGGCATGGTTCAACGCATCGGAAATGACCGCGTCCTCTTCGCCAAGCAGGGTTTCGAACAGCCCGCCATTGGCGTCGAAACAGGAACCGTAGAGGATCGTGTCCTCCATGCCGAGAAAGCCGGAAATCCGGGCTTCCAGTTGCTTGTGCTCTTCTTGCGTCCCGCAAATGAAACGCACCGAGGCCATGCCGTAGCCGTAACGGTCGAGCGCCTTTTTCGCGGCGTCGCGCAGTTCCAGGCTGTCGGCAAGGCCGAGATAGTTGTTGGCGCAGAAATTCAGCACCTTTTCGCCGCCGACTTCTATCTCGGCGCTTTGCGTGGAGGTGATGACCCGCTCGGACTTATAGAGTCCAGCCGACTTCAAGCCATCGAGTTCGGTATCCAGATGCGAAAGAAAAGCTGTGGTCATGGCCGGCCCCGTGCTGATTTTGACGAGTGTTGCGCCGCGCGGGAGAAAAAATCTACCGCAAAACGACGGGTATTGGCTGCTGTAGCGACGCGGTTGCCCGGCGATCCTGGGGCAATTTTACGCGGGCCGGGTAAGGCAAGCCATCGTGCTGAAGCCGGGTTTCGTGCTAGGAGCGCCGCTTCCAAGGAGCCTGCCATGACAGAAACTAAAAATCTCACCCAGCTTGGCGTCAGGGTTGAAACGCCCGAGCACCCCGATCGCGCGGTGCTGGAAACGGTGCCGTTCACGCGAGGCGACGGCGCCCCGGCCATCGTGCGCTTCACCTGCCCGGAATTCACATCGCTTTGCCCGGTCACCGGCCAGCCGGATTTCGCCCATATCGTCATCGACTATGCGCCCGACCAGTTGCTGGTGGAATCGAAATCCTTGAAACTGTTCATGGTTTCATTTCGCAACCATGGTGCGTTCCATGAAGACTGCACGGTGATGATCGGCCGGCGCGTCGTCGCGGCAACCAAGCCGCTATGGCTGCGCATAGCCGGCTACTGGTATCCACGCGGCGGCATTCCCATCGACGTTTTCTGGCAAACCGGAGCGCCGCCGGAAGGCGCGTGGCTGCCCGATACCGGTGTCGCGCCCTATCGCGGCAGGGGTTGACCGCGTAGCGGGAACCGTTATTCGCACTGATATTGGCTCAGCGCCCATTCCCCGGTTACCGACAGAATATCGGAAACCTTCCAATCGCCGCCTTGCTTCGTCAGCTTCCATTCCAGGCGGTGCGGCTTGCCCTGCGCGACAAAGGCGACGATGACCTTGGCGTCGTCGTTCTTTGCCGCGTCAAGCATCTTGAGGCTTTTGGCGATCTCCGCCTGCTGGTCCACGACATTGTCGAGCGCGATATTGGGATCGAGACAGTCGCCTTCGCCGGATTTTTCGAGCGCATCGGCCTTGTCGAGCACGCTGCGAGCCGGATCGATGAAACGATTGCGCTCGCGCGGATCGAGTTCAAGCCCGATATGGTCGTAAAAGGGCTTGACCGCAGCCAGAGGAGAACCGGGTTCAACCGCTTTGTCGGGTAGAGCAGCGGCGGCTGGCGGCTGGCCTTCCATGGGCTTGGCAGGCGATGCACCAAGAAGCCCCTCGGCGGCAGCGCTGCCAGTAACCAGCGCCAGGCAGCATAATATCGGCACGAAAAAGCTGCGTGTCCGCACGGGTTTTACTCGGCGCTGTCGTTGGCCATACAGTCCAGTTGGCTTAGTTTCCAGCCGTTAGACCTGGAGGCGATGTCAGCAACCTTCCACGCGCCGCCGATCTTTTTCATCGACCAGACCATTTCACGCTTTGCATCCTCGCCTTCCGCGAAGAGATCGAAAGTCGCCGTCACCTCGGCGCTGTCGCCGCTGACCGCCTCGGATAGTTTGAGCGTCTTGCCTACGCTTGCCTGGTCGAAATCCTGCGCATCCAGACCCGGATCGAAATCGATGCAAGCCAGCTGGTCCGGGTTCTTGCGGATCGCGGCATCGTTCAGTTCGAACAGTTTCGTCACCGGTTCGGTAAAGCGTTCCCGATAGGAAGCGTCAGCCTCGAACCTGACCTGCGGAATGTAGAAAAACCTGACCGCGTCCGACGCCGGGCCGGCCAGCGCCACGCCAGGTGAACAGACGCAAAATGCTGCGAGCAATAAGGACAGTCTCATCCGTGATTCCCGATTTGCATGAAGCCATGGCAATCAATACCACGCATCCTGCATATCGGCTTTTTTGCGGCTCATGAAATCGGTAAGCTCTTCGTCGATGCCCTGGTCGAGCGGCGGCGCGACATATTCGGCCAAGGCCTTTTTCCACTGCCGGTTGGCGCGGACGGCGGCATCCTCTGAACCCGCCGCCTCCCACTTCTCGTAATTCTCGTTGTCGGCGATCTCCGAGTCCCAGAAAGCCGTCTCGTAATTTTCCAGCGTGTGCTGCGAGCCAAAGAAATGGCTGCCCGGCCCGACCTCCTTGAAAGCGTCGAACGCCAACTGGTTGTCGTCGATCCTGACACCGTCGAGATAGGTGTGCAGCGCTCCGCAAAAATCAGCGTCCATCATGAATTTCTCATAGGACATCGACAGCAGGCCATCGAGGAAACCGGCGGAATGCAGGATGAAATTCGCCCCGCAATGCACCGCCGCCAGCATCGACATCGTGCCTTCGTTCATGGCGTGCGCATCGGGAAGCTTGGAGGTGGTGAAATTGCCTGAACAACGCAGCGGCAGGTTCAGCCGCCGGGCCAGCTGGCCGATCACCATCGAGCCGATGGCCGGTTCCGGCGTGCCGAAGGTCGGCGAGCCGGAGCGCAGCGACATCGAAGACAGGAAATTGCCGAAGATGACTGGCGCGCCCGGCCGCTCCAGTTGCGTCAGCGCGCATCCAGCCATCGTTTCGGCCAGCGATTGCGCAATCGCGCCGGCATTGGTCACCGGCCCCATGGCTCCGCCGAGAATGAACGGCACGATGACCGCCGCCTGGTTGGCGCGGGCATAGGCGCGCAGCGAAGTCGTCATCGTCGCATCCCAGACCAGCGGCGAATTGACGTTGACGTTGCCCAGGATAACGCAGTTCGCGTCAACGAAGTCG
>DASYCS010000194.1:0-1787 GCA_036500025.1 Mesorhizobium sp.
CGCCAACATTACATTCGAAAACCCGCCCATCCCACGCCCGTAGCGAGGATTTTTACAAGCCACGCACGGCCTTAGCGGTGTTTTGGTGCCCTTATTGCCGTGTTCTATAGGGCAAAACTCTCTCACAATTGTCTCAAAAAAAAGCTTGCCCTACGTCATGTAGCCGCCCGAATACTTCATTAACATGCTGAAATCATTGTTATTAATTTGTAGCGCTGCGACTTTTGCAGCGCACATTGCGGGCGTCAAAGCCCCTGTCTATAAGCCGCGCCTGACCCCCCGAGCGCCCGATCCATGAATATCCGTAACATCGCCATCATCGCCCATGTCGACCATGGCAAAACCACCCTGGTCGACCAGCTGTTGAAACAGTCGGGCTCCGTGCGCGAAAACCAGCACATGGCCGAACGCGCCATGGATTCCAACGACCAGGAGCGCGAGCGCGGCATCACCATTCTGGCCAAATGCACCAGCGTCGAATGGCATGGCACGCGTATCAACACCGTGGACACGCCCGGCCATGCCGATTTCGGCGGCGAAGTGGAACGCATCCTGTCGATGGTGGACGGCGTTGTGCTGTTGGTGGACGCGGCGGAAAGCGTCATGCCCCAGACCAAATTCGTGCTTTCCAAAGCGCTGAAGCTGGGCCTCAAGCCCATCGTGGTCATCAACAAGATCGATCGGCAGGACGCCCAGCCCAAGGAAACGCTGGAATCGATCTTCGACCTGTTCCTGGCGCTGGAAGCCAATGACGACCAGCTGAACTTCCATTATCTCTACGCGTCCGGCCGCAATGGCTGGGCGGTGAAGGAGTTGGAAGACGAGCGCAAGAATCTCGACCCGCTGTTCCAGCTGATCGTGGACGATGTGCCCGCCCCCAAGCCGCAGGCGTTGGCGAGCGAAGAGCATCCCTTCAAGATGCTGGTCACCACGCTGGAGGCCGACAACTTCCTGGGCCGCATTCTGACCGGCCGCATTGAATCGGGCATCATCACCACCAACCGCAATATCAAAGCGCTGAACCGCGACGGCGAGATCATCGAGAAGACGCGCGTCACCAAGCTGCTGGCATTTCGCGGCCTGGCGCGCGTGCCGGTGGACCGCGCCGAAGCCGGCGACATCGTCGCCATTGCCGGCCTGGAAGACGCCACCGTCGCCGACACGCTGTGCGATCTCACCGTGGAAGAGGCCATCCACGCCCAGCCGATCGATCCGCCGACCCTGTCCATGACCATCTCGGTCAACGATTCCCCTTATGCGGGCCGCGAAGGCGACAAGGTGCAGAGCCGCGTCATCCGTGAGCGCTTGCTGCGCGAGGCCGAAGGCAATGTCGCGCTGAAGGTGACCGAGACCGGCGACGGCGACTTTGAAGTCGCCGGCCGCGGCGAACTGCAGCTTGGCGTGCTGATCGAATCCATGCGCCGCGAGGGCTTCGAGCTGTCGATCAGCCGCCCGCGCGTGCTGTTCAAGACCGAAAACGGCGAGAAGATGGAGCCGATCGAGGAAGTCACGGTCGATGTCGACGACGCCTATACCGGCACGGTTATCGAGAAGATTTCCCAGCGCAAGGGCGAGATGACCGACATGCGCCCGATGGGCGCCGGCAAGACCCGCGTGATCTTCCGCGGCCCCGCCCGCGGCCTGATCGGCTATCACGGCGAATTTCTCACCGACACCCGCGGCACCGGCGTGATGAACCGCATGTTCGTGGAGTATGCCCCGCACAAGGGCCCGCTGGCCGGCCGCATCAACGGTGTGCTGATCTCCACGGAGCAGGGTGAGGCGGT
>DASYCS010000195.1:0-11136 GCA_036500025.1 Mesorhizobium sp.
GCGCGCAATGCGTTCATCCAGCGTTTGGGAAACCGCGGCCGGCGCGGCCGCCATGCCAGGCTTTTCAACCAAGCCCTGGACGAATTCTGGCCGGTGGGCGGCGCGCCGGCCCCAGCGGAACGCGGCGATGTTCATGGCGACTGCCTGCGCGTTCAGTTCGATGGCTTTCTCGACGGCTTCGGCCGATAGCGGCAGGCCGCCATGCTGGTAGGCAAAGCCCAGCATGAACATGTTGGCGCCAAGCGAATTGCCGAACAGCGCCGTCGCGGTGCGCGTTGCGTCGAAGAAGTGCGCCTTTTCTTCACCTGCCGCCTTGCGGATCGCTTTTTTCAGGCGCTCCACCGGCAGCGAGAAATCGGCGGAGCGGGTGAATTCGCCCGGCATGATTTCGGCCGTGTTGACCAGGAATACCGTATGGTTCTCGCGCACGGCCGCCAGCACTTTTTTTGCGCCGGAAACAACGAGGTCGCAGCCGAGCACCAGATCGGCCTTGCCGGCCGACACGCGAATCGCGTGGATGTCGTCGGGCGTATTGGCCACGCGTACATGGGTGAATACCGAGCCGCCTTTCTGAGCAAGGCCTGCCATGTCGATCATGCCGCAGCCCTTGCCTTCGAGATGGGCGGCCATGCCGAGGATGGCGCCGACGGTAACGACGCCGGTACCGCCGACGCCGTCGATGATGCCGGCCCAGCCTTCGCGGCCAAGCGCGAACCGCAACGGATCAGGCACGCCGTCAAGCGGATCGGCGTTGCCGGCAAGCCCTTCGGCCTTCCTGATTTTCGCGCCATGGACAGTGACGAAGGACGGGCAAAAGCCGTCGATACAGGAAAAATCCTTGTTGCAGGACGACTGGTCGATGCGCCTTTTGCGGCCGAACTCGGTCTCGACCGGCTGGATCGAGACACAATTGGACTTCACGCCGCAGTCGCCGCAGCCTTCGCAGACGAGTTCGTTGACGAAGATGCGCCTGTCGGGATCGGGATAGGCGCCGCGCTTGCGGCGGCGGCGTTTTTCGGCGGCGCAGGTCTGGTCGTAGATCAGCACCGACACGCCCTTGACGTCGCGCAGTTCACGCTGGACGGCGTCCATGTCGCGGCGATGGTGGATGGTCGCGCCGGCTGGGAACTCGATCTTGCCGGCGTATTTTTCCGGTTCGTCCGAGACGATGGCGATGCGCTCGACGCCCTCGGCGCGTATCTGCCTTGCGATCATGTCGACCGTCAGCCCGCCCTCATGCGGCTGGCCGCCGGTCATGGCGACGGCATCGTTGTAGAGGATCTTGTAGGTGATGTTGACGCCGCTCGACAGCGCGAAGCGCAGCGCCAGCGAGCCGGAATGGTTGTAGGTGCCGTCGCCGAGATTCTGGAACATGTGGCCGCGTTTGGAGAACGGCGCCTGGCCGATCCATTGCGCGCCCTCGCCCCCCATGGCGGTGAAGCCGATGGTCGAGCGGTCCATCCACAGCGACATGAAATGGCAGCCGATGCCGGCGGCGGCAATCGAGCCGTCCGGCACCTTGGTCGATGAATTATGCGGGCAACCCGAACAGAAGAACGGCGTGCGCGAGCCGACATCGACCGTGTCGGCCAGCATCGCCTGGAACTGGCGCAGATTGGCGACGCGGGCGGCAACCTCCTCGGAATGGCCGATGGTGTTCAGGATGCGCTCGCCCAGCGCGATGGCGATATCGTTGGGATCGAGCGCGCCCTTGGCGGGGAACAGCCAGTCGCCGCGTTCATCCTTCTTACCGACGATGTTCGGCTGGATGGCGGTGCCGTAGAGGTTTTCGCGCAGTTGCACCTCGATCAGCGAGCGCTTTTCCTCGACGACGACAATCGTATCGAGGCCGCGCGCGAAGTCGGCCACATGCTGGAAATCGAGCGGCCACGGACAGCCGACCTTGAACAGGCTGACGCCGATGCGATTTGCCTGCGCCTCGTCTATGCCGATGTCTTCCAGCGCCTGGCGCACGTCGAGATAGCTCTTGCCGACGGTGACGATGCCGATCTTGGGGTTGCGGCCACCGGAATAGACCAGCCGGTTCAGGCCGTTTGCGCGGATGAAGGCGCTGGCGGCGGCGCGCTTATATTCATGCAGCCGTTCTTCCTGGCCGAGAAAATCGATCTCGTTACGGATGTTGAGGCCGCCGGGCGGCATGTCGAACTCGGGAAGGACGATGTTGACCCGGCCAAGCGAGGCATCGACGGAAGCCGTCGATTCGATATTGTCCTTGACGCATTTTATGGCGCCCCAGGTGCCGGCAAAACGCGACAGGGCGATGCCATAAAGCCCGTAATCGATGACTTCCTGAACGCCGGCCGGATTGAGGATCGGCACCATTGCATCGACGAAGGCGAACTCGGTGGCATGCGCATTGGTGGACGATTCGGCCATGTGGTCGTCGCCCATCAAGGCAAGGACACCGCCATGCCGCGACGAGCCGGCCAGATTGGCGTGGCGAAAAACGTCGCCGGAGCGGTCGACGCCCGGCCCCTTGCCGTACCAGACGGAAAATACGCCGTCATGGCGGCCCTCGCCCAGCACTTCCGCCTGTTGCGAACCCCAGCAGGCGGTGGCGGCCAGCTCTTCGTTCAAACCGGGCTGGAACACGATATCGGCGGCGCCAAGCTGGTCCCTGGCCTTCCACAGCTGCAAATCCAGGCCGCCCAGCGGCGAGCCGCGATAGCCGGAGACGAAGCCGGCGGTGTTCAGGCCCGCTTGCCGGTCGCGCTCGCGCTGCATGAGCAGCATGCGCACCAGTGCCTGCGCGCCCGAAAGGAAGACGCGCTCTTTGGCGAGATCGAACTTGTCGTCGAGCGCGACATCATGCAGCGTCATTGTACTTCCTCTGCGGAGACCGCACCGAGACCGCGGCCAGCGTCGAGATGGCCAGCAGTTAGCCGCCACTGTTTATCCGCTTGCCGGGCAGGTCAAACGAAAACAAATTGATCGAACGGCGTCCAAAGGCCGCGATGGCGGTGGCAGCGTTCTATACAAGAAGGCGCAAAACCGCGACCGAAATTTGTCGGATAAAGCGTCTATCCGTTGTCGGGGCAGACCGGTTTTGGTTCATTCGGCAACTTGCCGTCCGGGTGGCCCTCCAGTTCGGGATTGAGCGCATAGACGGTTCCCGTCACCAGCGGGCGGTCGGGCAACACGGATTGGTCGAGCGACGACACCAGCGTCGTTTCCAGCGCCTGGAGCAATGCACCGTCCTTGTCCTCGATGCGGATGGAAACGGCATAGGGCTTGTCCTTGACGACGCAGGTGAGCGCCGGGCTGGTCAAAGTGACATGGGGCATCTTGGGCCAGATCGGCTGGCGGACCTCGATGGGATCGCCGCCCGCCGGGTTCTGGAAATGGGCGATTGCCACCTGCCCTTCCCCCATCGGGCGAAGGGGATTGAGCGTGACGACATAGGTGGCGCGCCCGAGCCGGTAGTTGAACTCGAACATGCGACCGGCGACGGCGAACAACTCATCCTTGCCGGTGTCGCGGCAGGCACCAAGCACGGAAGCGCCGATCAGCAATGCAAGTGCGAGAGCCGCGTGAAATGACCGTCTACACATCGAAAACCTCCCTTGCCGATTTTCTGCGGCCGTAATGGCGGCTTGCCTTGCGTCGGTTGCCGCACACCGCCATGTCGCACCACAGGCGGCTTGAATTGCGGCTCCTGTCCATGAACAGCCAGCCGCAATTGGGGCATATCTTCAGTCGCTCGACTGCATTAGGCGCAAGCAATGACAGGGCGGAAACGGCCAGCGCCGCCTCGAAGGCGATGGGCGTCGCCGGGTCGCCGAAAGGTTTTCCGGGTGCGCCGACAAGGGTGGAACTGGCGGACAGGCCAGCCGCGCAGGCATTCAGGAAAGCCGGCAAGGCGCTGCTTTCCATCGCGCGTTCCTTGGCAGCGCCGCGAAAGAGCCTGTCGGTCGCTTCGCGGATCGACACCACGACGGGTGCTATCTTGTGCGGGTCGCGCACTTCCAGCTTCCGCCCGCCAAGCTCGGCTGCGCAAAAGATGCTGGCTGCTTCAGAAAAGCGCCCGATCTCGGCCGGATCGTCGAAGCGATCGAACGTCTTTTGCGTGTCGATGCGCAGCACCACCGTATTGGCCGTATCCAGCGCCAGCACGCCGCCGGAGAAGCGATGGGGAATCCACGAAACCGTCATGGCCAGAAATCTAACTGGTAAATTGCGTTTGACAAGTTAGATTTTGCCGAGCAGCATCATCGCGCCCCAGTGCTCTGACAGCGGTTGCGCATGCTCTATTTCCTCCAGCAGGTTCTGAACGGGCTGCATTCGGGCGCGCTCTATGCCCTGCTGGCGTTCGGCTATGCGCTGACCAATGGCGTCCTGCACCGCACCAACCTTGCCCATGGCGCGGTGTTCGCCTTTTGCGGGCAGGCGATGATCCTCGCCGCCGTCTATGGCTATGACGTGCTGTGGCTGACGCTCTGGGCCTCCGTCGCGCTCGGCATCGCCGCCGCGCTGCTCTATTCGGTACTGCTTGGCCATTTGCTGTCGCGCCATGTGTTCGAGCCGCTCAGCCGGCGCTCGCCCAACACGCTCGTCGCCGCCACGCTCGGCGTGCTGCTGGCGCTGATGGAATTCGCCCGCATCGCCGCCGACACCCATGATTTCTGGCTGCCGCCGATGCTGTCGCAGCCCTTCGTCTTCGCGCAGGACGGCGCTTTCCGCGCCACGCTGACGGGCATCCAGCTCCTCGACTGTGCCGTCGTCGCCGTAACCGTGGCGCTGGGTGCGTGGGCGCTGGCACGGTCAAGCTTCGGCCGGAAATGGCGCGCCGTGCTGGACGATCCGTTCGCCGCAGCCCTTTGCGGCGTCTACACGGTTCGCATCTTTCGCGGCGCGGTGCTTGCCGGCGGCTTGTGTGCGGCGCTGGCCGGCATCATGGCCGGGCTTTACTACGGCAATATCGGCTTTGGCGACGGGCTGACCTATGGGCTGAAAATCCTGTTCGTGACCGCCGTCGGCGGTTTCCTGTCGCCGGTGAGGGCGGCGCTTGGCGCGGTCGCCTTCGGCATCGGCGAATCGCTGTGGGCAGGCTATTTCCCCATCGAATGGCGCGACGCATGGATGTATTTTCTCCTCGTCGCCATGCTGGTGCTGGTCGGCGCCGGCCGCGAAGAAAACAAAGCCGTATAATCCCTAGCGCATTTGCCGCCGTGTTGACCCCTCCGCCCTCGCGCGGCATACGGGGACATTCGAAATGGTGCTCCGGCCGAAGGAACGAACAGGGATGGGCTTTTTCATTGCCGTCTATCTATCGCCGGTGTTGCTCGTTCTTGTCGTCGTCGCGCTGTTCATCCTGGCAGGCATCTTGCTCGACCGGCGGATGGGTTTCCTGCTTGCGCTATCGCGCGGTATCGACCGGCTGAACGAATTCGTCGGCAAGTCGGTGTCGTGGCTTATCCTCGCCGCCATCCTGGTCAGCGCCGGCAACGCCATCATCCGCAAGGTGTTCGACATGTCGTCGAATGCGTGGCTCGAACTGCAATGGTATCTGTTCGGGGCTGCCTTCCTGCTGGCCGCCGCCCACGCGCTGAAGCAGAACGAGCACATTCGCATCGACATTGTCTACGGCCTGTTTTCGCGGCGCGTCCAGCACTGGGTCGACCTGTTCGGCCATGTCTTCTTCCTGATGCCGTTTTCCGCGCTGATGGTGGTCTATCTCGTTCCCTATGTGACCCGCTCGGTGGAGAGCGGCGAGATGTCGACCAATGCCGGCGGGCTGATCATCTGGCCGGCCAAGGCGCTGCTTCTGGCAGGCTTCCTGCTTCTGGCGCTGCAAGGCGTTTCGGAGATCGTCAAGAAGATCGCCGTCATGCGCGGCAAGACGGACGATCCCAACCCGTTCATCCCGGCGCATGAACAAGCGGAACTCGAAGCCAAGGCGCTGGCCGGCGAGGTGCGGGCATGATCGAGCTTATTGCCCAGAACATGGCGCCGATCATGTTCTGCTCGCTGATCGTCTTCATGCTGATCGGCTATCCCGTCGCCTTCTCGCTGGCCGCCAACGGACTTTTGTTCTTCCTGATCGGTGTTGAACTGGCGCCCTATTCCAACGGCTCGATCAATCTTTCCTGGCCGCTGCTGCACGCCTTGCCCGACCGCTTCTATGGCGGGGTGATGGCCAACGAGACGCTGCTGGCGATCCCGTTCTTCACCTTCATGGGCATCGTGCTCGAACGCTCCGGCATGGCCGAGGATTTGCTAGACACGATCGGGCAGTTGTTCGGGCCAATCCGCGGCGGGCTTGCCTATGCCGTCATCATCGTCGGCGCGCTCTTGGCTGCAACCACCGGCGTGGTCGCGGCCTCGGTCATCGCCATGGGGCTGATTTCGCTGCCGATCATGCTGCGCTACGGCTATGACCGCCGGCTCGCTTCCGGCGTCATCGCCGCGTCAGGCACGCTGGCGCAGATCATCCCGCCGTCGCTCGTTCTCATTGTTCTGGCCGACCAGTTGGGCCGCTCGGTGGGCGACATGTATGCCGGCGCGCTCATTCCGGGCCTTGTACTGACCGGCCTCTATATGGGCTATATCCTCATCGTGTCGATCGTCCGGCCAAAGCTGGTGCCGGCGCTGCCACTGGAAGCGCGAACGCTCGGCCACGGCGTCTTGTCGCTGATCGCGGCGCTGATCGCCACCGCGCTGGTTTCCTATGCGGCCTACCGCTATCTGGCGCCGACGCAGGGCGAGAATGCCGACATTCTGGCCGCCACCGTCGGCATCATCTTCATCTATTGCGTGGCGCTGGCCGACAAGACCTTCAAGTTCAACCTGATGTCGCGGCTGGCGCAGCAGGTGGTGATCGTGCTGATCCCACCGCTGGCGCTCATCTTTCTCGTTTTGGGCACCATCTTTCTTGGCATCGCCACGCCTACCGAAGGCGGCGCCATGGGCGCGGTCGGCGCGCTGGTGATGGCGGCGGCAAAGCGCCGCCTGTCGCTCGACCTGGTCAAGCAGGCGCTGGCAGCGACCACGCGGCTGTCATCCTTCGTGCTATTCATCCTGATCGGCGCGCGGGTGTTTTCGCTGACCTTCTACGGTGTCAACGGCCATCTTTGGGTCGAACATCTTTTGGTGTCGCTGCCGGGCGGGGAAGTCGGGTTTCTCATCTTCGTCAACCTGCTGGTGTTTTTCCTGGCCTTCTTCCTCGATTTCTTCGAGCTTGCCTTCATCATCGTGCCGCTGTTGGCGCCGGCCGCCGAAAAACTCGGCATCGACCTGATCTGGTTCGGCGTGCTTCTCGGCATCAACATGCAGACCAGCTTCATGCATCCGCCCTTCGGCTTCGCGCTGTTCTATCTTCGCTCCGTCGCCGCGCGCGTGCCTTATCTCGACCGCATCACCGGCAAGCGGACCGCGCCGGTGACGACCGGGCAAATCTATTGGGGCGCCGTGCCATTCGTGTGCATCCAGATACTGATGATCGGCCTTACCATCGCCTTTCCCGGCATGGTCATGCACTACAAGGGCAAGCCGGTCGATCCGGGCAGCATCGAGATCAAGATGCCGGACATGCCCGGCCTGCCGCCGTTGGGCGCGCCACAATCTGGCGGCGCAGGTGCTACGCCCGACCTTTCCGCGCCGCCGAATTTCGGGGCGCCCGCACCGGCGAAACCCGCCACGCCCGCCGTGCCGGACCTGTCGCAGCCGCCCAGCTTCAACTGAGCATAAAAAAGCCCCGAAGGCAGGCCTCCGGGGCTTTTTGTCGTAGGGCAGGAAACGCGGCTACAGCTTGCCGGCGCGCTGCTGGATCATCATGAAGGTGTCGAAATTATATTCGGCGACCTGCTGCCACAGATAATGTTCCTTGCGGAAGGCGACGATCGATTCCCAAATCTTCTTGAAGGTCGGATTGGTGTTCATCATCTCCGCATAGACCTCGTTGGACTTGTCGAAGCAGGCCAGCATGATCTCCTGGCTGAACGGGCGCAGCAGCGCGCCGTTGGCGACCAGCGACTTCACCGCCTTGGAATTGAGATAATCGTATTTCTGCAACATGTCGGCGTCGGTCGCGCGCGCCGCCGTCTGCAACAGCGACTTGTAGGTCGGCGAAAGCTCGTCGTACTTCGCCTTGTTGAACATCAGATGGACGGTCGGTCCGCCTTCCCACCAGCCGGGATAATAATAATAGGGCGCGACCTTCTGGAAGCCGAGCTTTTCGTCGTCATAGGGGCCGACCCATTCGGCGGCGTCGATGGTGCCCTTTTCCAGCGCCGGATAGATGTCGCCGCCGGCAAGCTGCTGCGGCACGACGCCCAGCCTTTCCACCACCTTGCCGGCAAAGCCGCCAATGCGCATCTTAAGGCCGGACAGATCGGCAACGGTGTTGATTTCCTTGCGGAACCAGCCACCCATCTGCGTGCCGGTGTTGCCGCCCGGAAAACCGACCAGCCCCTGCGTGGCGAGGAATTCATTATAAAGATCGTTGCCGCCGCCATGGTAGAGCCAGGCGTTCATGCCGCGCGCGTTGAGCGCGAAGGGGACAGCCGCGCCCAGCGCCCAGACCGGGTCCTTGCCCCAGTAATAATAACCGACCGTGTGGCACGCCTCGACGGTTCCAGCGGTGGTGGCGTCGGCCGCCTGAAGGCCCGGAACCAGTTCCCCGGCGGCAAATACCTGCACCTGGAAATTGCCATCCGTCGCTTCCGAAAGCATCTTCGAGAAGGTTTCGGCCCCGCCATAGATGGTATCGAGCGATTTCGGGAAGGACGACGTCAGCCGCCATGTGACCTTGGGATTGGACTGGGCGATGGCAGGCGCGGCAAGTGTCGCAACCGTGGCGGCAGCGCCGGCGCCGGTCACGCCGGCCTTTCTGATGAATGAACGGCGATCCATGAATTCCTCCCTAGGCGAATCAAAAAAGCGGGCCGTCGCTGTAATTCCCTGAATTTCCGGACGGTTCGGGCAGACAATACACGCCGAAGAAGTCGAGTCCAGCATGGCGGCAGTTTCTTCAAAGGCAGAAATCAGGCTGTGCTCATATGCGCGGCACAAGGCGAAACTTGTCGTGGAAATGTCCTGCCAAATCGCCTATTTTGAATGAAGGCAAGTCACGCCCAACCGGATTCAGGTAGCCGCATGTCCCAGCCGCTCGTTGCCGTCTCGACCGATGTAAAGCAGTTCGAGAACTACACATGGCACGCCGCGCCCCAGCAATATCTGGAAGCGGCGATTTCGACGGCGGGCGTATTTCCGCTCTTGGTGCCATCGTTCGGCGACCGGCTTGACCTTGACGAACTGCTCTCGCGCGTCGACGGCGTGATGATGACCGGCTCGAAATCCAACGTCTATCCAGCCCTTTACGGCGGCGACGCCAGTGAGGCGAACGGTCCCTACGACCACGCCCGCGACGCCACCACTTTGCCGCTGATCCGCAGTGCTATCGAGCGCGGCGTGCCGCTGCTGGCCATCTGCCGCGGCATCCAGGAAATGAACGTCGCGCTAGGCGGCACGCTGGGCACGGAAATCCAGGAACGCGAAGGCGCGCTGGACCACCGCGCGCCACCAAGCGACAATCAGGACGAGCGCTTCGCAATTCGCCAGAACGTATCGATCAAGGCCGGCAGTTGCCTTGCGGGCGTGTTCGGCGCGGGCGACATCATAGTCAATTCCGTGCATCGTCAGGGCGTCGACCGGCTTGGGCCGAAGCTGCAAGTCGAAGCGGTGGCCGAGGACGGCACGGTCGAGGCGGTATCCGCCCGCGATTCCCGCGCTTTTGCCGTCGGCGTCCAGTGGCACCCGGAATATTGGGCGAAGTCCGACGACGCCTCGCAGCGCATCTTCCAGGCATTTGGCGAAGCGGTGCGCCAACATGCGGCCGGCAAGATCGCGGCCCGCGCGGCGGCTGAATAAAGCCGCCACACCAGCAAACAAGCCGGTTATTTCGGCTTGACGCCGACCGTTTCAGGTACCGGCGTCAGCGCGTTGCCGTCGCGGAACCACGCGATCAGATTATCGACGCACAAATCCGCCATTGCGCGCCGCGTATGTATCGAAGCCGAGGCGATATGCGGCAATAGCAGCGTGTTGGGCGCGTCGAGCAGCGACTGCGGCACATTCGGCTCGTCGGCGAAGACATCCAGTCCGGCGGCGGCAATCGTGCCGTCGGCCAAGGCCTTGGCCAGCGCCGCCTCATCCACCGTCGAACCGCGGCCGATATTGACGAGCACGCCTTCAGCGCCAAGAGCCGACAGAATTTGCGCGTTGACCGCGTTTTCGGTGGCGGCCCCACCCGGCGCGATGCAAATCAACGTATCGACCGCCTCGGCCAGATCCTTCAGCGTCGCGTGATAGGCGTAGGCCACGCCCTCGACAGGCCGCCGGTTGTGATAGGCGATCGCCAGGCCGAACGCTTCCAGCCGCCGGGCGACCGCGATGCCGATGCGGCCGAGGCCGAAAATGCCGACGGTGCGGCCACGCAGGGTCAGCCGGCTTTGCGGATAGTTGCCGTTGCGCTTCCAGTCGCCTTCACGCAGCCATCGCTCTGCCGGCGAAAACTCACGGATGGTCGAAATCAGCAAGCCGATCGCGGTATCGGCGACCTCTTCGGTCAGCACATCCGGCGTGTTCGTCACCATGATGCCCTGCCGTCCGGCATAGGCGGCATCGATGCCGTCATAGCCGACGCCGAAATTGGCGATGATCTCGGCTTTCGGCAGCGCGCGCAGGAAATCCGGCCCGACAAACGAGCCGCCTATGGCGGGCGCGGCAGCAACCCCGCGCACGGTGTCGCGCAGTTCGGGCGTCACCAATGCCGGATCGATGCGGTCGATCGAGACCAGCTTGAACGTATCGCTTATCCGCGCCACCGCATGCTCATGCAACTTGCCGGGGACGAGGATGGTGATGGAGCGTAGGTCTTCGGCCATGCTGATGCTTTCCTGGCAAGGAGTTCAGGTGCGTTCGACCGGCCTGCCGGTTGATTGGCGCACATGCAGTTCGGGCTTGATCAATTCCTGCGGGGTGCGCACGCTCTCTCCATTGAGCTTGTCGAGCAGCGCGCTGGCGGCGCGCCGCCCGACCTCGCGCTGGCCGTTCCACACCGTGGTCAGGGCAGGCGTCGCGATGGACGCCTCTTCCAGATCGTCATAGCCGGTGACG
>DASYCS010000196.1:0-19536 GCA_036500025.1 Mesorhizobium sp.
GCCGGCGCGGCGCGGGCAGCGGGCTGTGCGTCTTTTGCGCCGTGAAACATCCGGCGCGCCAGCTTCTTCGCTGCCGGCAGTCTTTCCACCACAAGGCCGGCGGCAAAGCCGAGCGGGCTGCCCGAGCGCGAGATCTGCCACATGGCCGACGGTTCGGAGCCGAAGGTCAGCTTGTAGGGTTCATCGCCGATGGTGAAATCGAGGTGGCGCTCGCCGCGCTCGATGCAGTCGCGCGCCACCTGCTCGAACATCAGGCTGCCGATCGACATGTTCTTGAAACCGAAATCGAAGCCGCCAAGAATGACCAGCAGCGCGCCGCGATGCGCCAGGCCAAGCGCAACAGCGATAGGCCGTCCATCCAGCCACATCGCATAGGTGCGGGCCGAGCCGTCACGCCCGGCCTTGGCGATACCGGTATAGAAATCGTAGTAGGCGGGCTGTTGCAGAAGATCGCCGACCCCGTCGCGGTCCTTGAAACGTTCCCCGCGATAGGCGCGCATCGCCTCGAAGGCCTTCAGCAAATCATCCGGCTCGGTGACGCACTCGAAGCGGACCTCGCCACGGCGATGCAACTGGCGGGACTTCTTGTCCAGTTCCTTGCAATAGGATTGCTTTATCCGCTTCTGCCGCCATACCGGATAGGAATCTTCCAGCGGCGTCGCATAGGCGCTCATCCCCATGTTTTCACGGTTGCGGATGCCCAACAGCTTTTCGAGCGGCAACGAACCGTCATGCAGCTTGCCGATCCGCAGCAGATCATACGGCTTCAGCATGCCGCGCAGCTTTGCCACGCAGGCCGCATCGGCGGCAATGGCCTCGAAGGTCGCCGGATCGGTAACGGGCGATACGTAATCGGATACGCGCAGGTCGGCGAATTCGATGACGCGCA
Organism: Mesorhizobium sp.; assembly: GCA_036500025.1. Taxonomy (GTDB): domain Bacteria; phylum Pseudomonadota; class Alphaproteobacteria; order Rhizobiales; family Rhizobiaceae; genus Mesorhizobium. The sequence goes on from DASYCS010000196.1 coordinate 890, forward strand.
ACGCCGCATAGCGCCGCCGGACCAGCGGCAGCACCATGGCGAGTGCGCCATCGGCCTGATGGCGCACGACGATGACGAGCGGCGTCGCCATATTCGCCGTAAGCAGCTTTCCATAGAGGCGCGAAAGCCAATTGGGATGCTGGAACGCCGTGGCGGCCGATTTGTCGAACAATGCGCGATATTCCTGCGACAGGAAATCGAACGAGTTCTCAACGGTGACTTCGAACATGGGGACCATTTAAGCTTTGCGGGAAGCCACTTTTCAGCCGATCTGTCTCCCGGCGCGTGACGGGAGTCAATTGATAGTTACAATATTGGTTTATGGCCGATGGAGTAGCGCGGGCCGGCTCAAGGATTGATAGGGCGGCGCGTTCGTACTATCCGGGCAGGGCGCTTGGGAGAAATATCGTTGACGGCAGTAGAGGTGATTGTCCCGCATCCCGCGCCGAGGCTCTGGCAGCGCGTGCTGGTGCAGCGATTGCAGGCGGCCGGGCACGAGGTGTCGGTCACGCGCCAGGCCGGCGCTGCCCGTTGGCCGTTGGCGATGACGGCGGCGATGCGTTTTGAGCGGCGTCTTCTGCGTCGCCACGGCCATGGCCTTGCTTCGGTGACAGCTGAAATTGACGAGATATCCCCGTCACGCGCGCCGGAGTTGCGGCTGGACCTTTCCGGTATTGCCGCACGGACCGACGTGCCGACGCTTGCCTTGACGTTCGACGGCGATGGATGGGACGGCATGGCGGTGACCGCGCTTGTCGAGGGTCGACTGCCGGGCATCGAAGCTGTCCTTGACGGTCAAAAAGTCGTCGGCCAGGCGTTTCCGATGGTCGACAAGCGGGAATCGGTGGCGCTGGGCGCGGACGATGTGCTGGCGCGCGCCATCACGCTGGCCGCCTCGCTGGTTACCAGCTTTGGCGCGGGTCTTTCAACTACGGGCGCAACGCCGGCTCGGCGTGCCAACACGGCCACGGATGGCCTGCGCTTTGCAGCGTCCTATGTTTGCCACGCTTTGCCGCGCCTTGGCCGCGAAGCCTTGCGCCGCGCGCGCTTTCGCAACGCCCATTGGCGGGTCGGCTACCGCTTCATCGATGGCCCCGGCATCGCCGAGACCGGCTGCATCGGCAATGGCTGGCGGCAATTGCCCGACGAGGGCGACCACTTCTACGCCGATCCGTTTCCCTTCGAATGGCAGGGCCGGTCCTTTATCTTCGTCGAAGACTATCCCCACGTTACGAAAAAAGCCGTCATCTCGGTCGTGGAATTCAACGAAGACGGCTCGCCAAAGCCACCCAAACTGGTTCTGGAAGAACCGTTCCACCTTTCCTACCCGCAAGTCTTTGCCTGGAACGGGCAGGTGTGGATGCTGCCGGAAGGCAGCGCCGGTGGCCGGCTGACGCTTTACCGCGCGATGGAATTTCCGCACCGCTGGGCGGCGGCAACGACGTTGCTGGAAGGCGAGGTTTCGGATGCGACGCTGCTCGAACATGGCGGGCGCTGGTGGCTTTTCGCGACGGTGCGCGACGGCTTTGGCAGTACTTCGGATACGATGGCGGTGTTCTGGGCGCCGTCGCCCGATGGCCCGTGGACGCCGCACGCAAGAAACCCGATCCTGATCGACCGCCGCGCGGCCCGTCCCGGCGGCGCTTTCATCCGTGCCGGCGGCAAGCTTCTCCTTCCGGTGCAGGACGGCACGCGCGGCTATGGCGGCGGGCTTGGCCTATCGGAAGTTCTCCAGCTGGACACAGAACAAGTGCGCCTGTCGCCGCCTGTCGCCGTCCGGGAGGCGGGCGACTGGCCCTATCCGCAAATCCACACGCTCAACCGGGCCGGCCGGCTGGAGGTCATCGATGGCATCGCCGCCATCCGCAAACGCTCACGGCGCTAGCAGCAGGTTTTCGTAACCGATGCACATCCTGTCGGGAGCATAGCGGCGCGCCAGGCTGCGTCCGCCAGCCGCAAGCTTGTCGGCAAGGTCGGGCCGTTCCATGATGCGGGAAAGGGCGGCGGAGAAGCTTTTTGCATCGGCATCTTCGGTAAACAGTGCCGCCGGCTCGCCATCGTCGCCGGTCAGCACCTCGCGCAGCACGGCAAGCCCGTTGGCGATCACCGGCAGGCCGGCAATGGCCGCTTCCGCCACCGCAAGGCCGAAGGTCTCGTTGGTTGAAGGAAAAACATAGGCGTCGCCGGTGGCGAGGAATTCGAAGATCCGCGCCGGCGCCACCTCGCCGACGAGATGAAGCCGCGCCGCCACGCCGTGCTCGCTTGCAAAGGCGGTCAGCGTCTCGCGCTCCGGCCCCGCACCCGCAATGGCGACATGCAGGTCCGGTATTTCGCGCAGGACCCCGGCCAGGGCGATATGGTTCTTCTGGACGCTGAGCCGGCCCGTGCTGATCGCCACGAAACGATCCTGCGGCAGGCCGAATGCGGCGCGCGCTTCGGCTTTGTCATAGGCTTGAGGCGGCCCGCCAACGCCGTGGTCGATGCGGCGGATGCGCCTTCTATAGGCATCGGGATAGTCGTCGAACTGGGCTTCGGTCCATGCCGAGTTCACCACGTTCGATTGATAGACGCCGGCCACGCCCATCAGCCGGTCGACCCGGCTGAGCAGGCCCATGACGCCGCTCTGCTGCGGCGCGCCGCTCTGGTTGGCGACGATATGGCGGGCGCCGGCAAGGCGGGCGCCCAGCGTGCCGAAAATATTGCCGTAATGCTGGTAGGAAATCACCGCTTCCGGGCGCGCCCGGCGCAGATAGCGCATCAGCCCGAGCGAAGCTTTCAACTGGCCTGCAAGCCCGCGCGGCGGCTCGCGCAGCACGAAGTCGGCATGTTCGTCGCGGTCGTAGGCATCGGTCTTGCGGTACATGAACACGGTGCGCACATCGTGGCCACGCCCGCGCAAGCCCTCGCCGACCATATCGGACACGCGCTGCGCGCCGGCGGCCTCGGCCTGGGTCTGCACCTGGACGATCTTCATGAGGCGCTGTGCGAAGCCGGGCCAAGCCGCGACGGGCGGCGCCCCGTGAACAATCCGACGAGCGACGGATTGATGCCGATGGAGCGGCAGGCGATCGTCACGCCGATGATGTTCCAGGTAACGACCGTGCCGGCGATGCCGACCGCCGCACCGACCGCGCCGAACAGATAGGTCATCAGCGCTGTGACGGCGAGGCCGACCACGTTGACGACGATCAAAAGCTTGAGCAGCGAATGTTGCAGGCCGGTCAGCTGCATCACCAGTTCCATCGGGCCGCAGGCGGCGGCCACGGTAGCACCGGTGCCGAAGACGATCAGCACCGCATGCATGGTCGGCGTCGCATAGGCGGGGTCGAATATGCCGAGAATTTCCTTGCCGAAAATCCAGAAGATGGCGAGCACCGCGACGGCGACTGCGCTGCTGCCCAGAGCCGTCAGGCTGGTGGTGCGCTGCACATGGTTCTTGTCGCCGGCGTAGAACGCCCCCGATATTTCGGGCGCCAGCGCCTGATTAATGCCGGTAAGCGCCAGCACCACCAGGCGCGTGGTGCGGTCCGCCACGAACACCGCACCGGCGATTTCCGGCCCAAGGATGGCGGCCACGAGAAGCGTGCTGACCTGCCCAAGCGCCGGTGGCAGCGAGGTGACGCCCCAAAGGCCGAGCGTGACGCTGTTGAACTCGGCTTTCTGTTGCGCCGACAATGGATTGCGCTGCGCGCGGAACGTTTCGCGCAGCAGCGCCGCCGTCTGCGGCAGGATGGCGAGGATCAGCAGCCCGGCCGTAACCAGCGTGGCGGTAACCGCCGTGATTTCCCTGTGCAGATACCAGAGCACCGCCATGGCGGCGATGGTGGCGACCCGCCAGATAATGTCGCGCGGCAAAAGCCCGGAGACGAGCGCGCCCTTGGCTCGAAACGCGCCGGAGGAGAATTCCGACCAGGCAAGCGCCAGCGAAAGAATGGCCGCCGACAGGCATAGCGGCAGCCATTCGGGCGTGCCTTGGCCGGCATAGGGAACAAAGCCGACGGCGACCACCAGAACGCTCGAAACCGTGACGCCGGCAAGCGCGACGATGATGGCGCGCCGCATCAGCCCATGCGCCGAAGACAGGTCGTCGACGCCCGCATATTGCGGCCAGAACCGCAGCACCGTGCTCTGCTGGCCGACGCTGGCGAAGAAGGAAACGAGGCTCGCCCCGGCATAGGTCGCGCTATAGAGGCCGAACTGGCGCTCGTCGGTGACCATGGCGATGACGACGAACATCAGGAACGACAGGCCGGCGCTGGCAAGCTTGATAACACCGGCGATCGCGCCGCTGCGCGCCAGCCCGGCGATCGACATGCGCGGGGCCGCGCCGGCGGCGGCGGGCGTCGGTCGAACGGTGGTTTCGCGGTCTTTCATCGATGCGGCGCCATGGGCTCTGCAAAATTCACGAAGTGCCGGCGGGTTGCTTCGGTCCGGCATTCGCCGCCGGCTGCGGCAAACCTGCCCTTTAACGTGCCCACCCATAGTCCAAACAGCCCGTGCTGCACCACAAGGATCGTTGGCGATGGTTACCGCGCCGGCAAGGGTGGCCCGTTTCGCAGCCGGTTCGGCGCATACTATTTGGCCTTCAGGCGTCGGGCCGCGTTAAATTCCCGGTAACCTTAACGGACTGCTAACGTTGATCGAAGATGGTGATTCCCCAGATCAGGCATGCATGTTGACGAACATGCGCCTTTGAAAGGAACAGCTCGATGAGCCAAGCCATCGCAGACGATCGCGACCTTCCGCCGTTGTTCGATATTGGCGCGGTTCTGAAGACGCTATGGGACCGCCGCGCGCTCATCGCGATTATCACCGTCACGGCTGTGCTGGCGGCGCTGCTCTATGTCGCCGTCACGCGGCCGGTTTATACCGCCAATGCCTCCATTCTGGTCGATCCGCGCGATTCGCGCGCCACCAGCTTCGACAATGTGCTGCCGGGCATCGGCGCCGACAGCGCCGCCATCGCCAGCCAGGTGGCGGTCATAGATTCCACCGATCTCCTCAAGGCGGTTTTCGATACGGAAAAGCTTCAGGACGATCCTGAATTTAACGGTCGCGGCCTGCTTTCGCGGCTCTTGTCGCCTCTCCGCTCCAGCGGTCCCGCCGGCGACGATGCCGCCTTCGCCAGTTTCCGCGACAAGGTTTCGGTCGAGCGCGAAGGGCTGACCTATGTCATCGACATCGGCTTCAAGTCGCAGGACCCCAAGAAGGCGGCCCAAATCGTCAAGGCCATCGTCCAGAACTACAAGGCCAGCCTTTCGGGCGAAAAGGAAACCGCCAACAGCCAAGCCAATACGCTGCTCACCGACAAGATCGGCGGATTGCAGAAGGCCGTCAGCGATGCCGAGCGCGCCATCCAGGACTTCAAGTTCGAACACCGCATCTTCGATGCCGAGGCAGGCGGCACCCTGCAATCGCAGATCGACCAGTTCAGCGCGCAGCTCGTCACAGCACAAGACCAGGCCGACCGGGCGCAGAGCCGTTACGACCAGGCCGTCGCGGCTGGCACTACGCCGGAAGGGTTGAGCCGTCTTTCCGCTATCTTGAGTTCCGGCACGGCCGAAAAACTCCGCCAGGACTATAATGATCGCGCCGCGAGCCTTGCCAACGCGCAGACCGATCTTGGGCCGAAGCATCCGACCATCGCCCGGCTTTCGGCCGAACTTGCCAGGATACGCAGCCTGATGGGCCGGGAAGCCCAGCGCATCACGCAGGAACTGAAGGCCAACCGCGACATCGCCGCGCAAAACGTCAAGCAATTGCAGGCCAAGCTCGACAGCCTGCGCTTCAATTCCAACGATTCCAACCTGGCGCAGGTGCAGTTGCGGCAGCTTCAGCGCAAGGCCGACGCGGCGCGCGCGGTGCTGGATGATTTCCTGAAGCGCTCGCAAGAGACGTTGCACATGCAGGGCATGCAGATTTCGCAGGTGCGCGAGATCAGCGAGGCCGTACCGCCGATCCAGCCGACATGGCCGAAGCCGAAGCTGCTGTTGCCGGTTAGCGCCGTGCTGGGCCTGATGCTGGGCTGCGCGCTGGCGCTGATGCTTGGACCGGTGCAGGGCGGCGCAGCCGAAGCGCGCCGCCGCAGTGGCCGGGCGGGCGAAAACCCCAATGGCGCGCCCGATCCGTCGCCGCGCCCGCGCCGGCCGATACCGGCCAATCTCGGCGCCTATGCCGTGCCGCTCGCGCCCGGCGGAAACGTCCGCGACGGCGTTCATGCCATCCGGCGCAAGATCGAGGCCTTCGACAGCGCGCCGTTCCTGCTTTCCATGCAGCAATTGCTGGTCCGGATCACCGGCCATCTGAACGAACACCCCAAACCCTTCGTGCTGTTGCTTTCCTCGGTTCAGCAGGGGGGTGAGCGCAACCTTGCCGCCGCGCTGATCGGGCTTGGCTTGCAGCACATCAAGGAACGGGTGCTGGTTATCGAAATCGCCGGCCAGCCATATCCTTACGGCATGGTTCAGCGCAGCCGGAAGCCGGTGGTCGACCCGGCCAGCGGATTGCCGACCGTGGTGGTCGATGCCCTGGTCATGACCCCCAACGGTCCAGCCGACAATGCCGGCGCGGTGATGCAGATTCTGGCCGAGCAGCAAGGCGCTTTCGGCTTTGCGCTGGTGATCGCCCGCCCGCTGGACGATCCCGCCTACAGCTTTGCCTTGGCGGCGCGTGCCGACCTGGCGATCTATGCGCTGACGCCCGCGCAACAACGCGCCGGCGCCATCTCGTGGATAGGCCAGCGGCTCGCCCCCAAGGGGGCCGCCGATGGGCTTGCCAGGACAGCCACGGTCGTCATCGAACAAAGGATGGAGCGCATGCAGCCACGCGCCGCCACAGCCGATGGCCGGCGCAAGACCGCCGCGCGGGGATAGCGACGTGACGCGGCAACAGTCGCCGGCGGCGCGTTCGACGCTGACCCGTCGGCAGGCAGTCGGTGGCGTGGCGGCCCTGCTGGCCGCGCCGTTGCTGCCGTCGCCTGGCATGGCCGATGCTGCGCCTGTGGTCCCGACGCGCGGCTTCAACCTTCCCGGCTGGGTCGACCGCGAGGATGGCACAGCGCCAGCGAAGGCGACGCTCGAAAAATTGCGGGGACTGGGTTTTGAAACGATCCGCCTGCCGGTCGCCGCCGATCCGCTGCTGTCGGGCGCATCCGCGCAAGCGACCATGCTGGGCAGGATCGATGCGGCGATAGGCGAGGCGTTGGCCGGCGGCTTCGCCGTGATCGTCGATCTGCATCCCGGCGAAAAGTTCGCCGCCGCGCTGCGCAACGATCCGGCGCAAGGGGGCAAACAAGCCGTCGCGGCATGGGATGCACTGGCCGGCGTCGTCGCGGGCCAGCCTGCCGGCAAGGTGTATGCTGAACTGTTGAACGAACCGCCGATGCAGCCGGCGGCATGGCTTGAACTGCGCGACCGGCTGGCCGAAACGGTGCGTGCCAAATGCCCTCGCCACACCATCATCTGGGGCACGGCGCCGGTGCAGGGCATGTGGGAACTGGCTGATGCGCCGCTTCTCGCCGACGACAACGCCATCGTGGCGGTCCATTACTACACGCCGATGGGCTTCACCCATCAATGCGAGAACTGGGATGGCTCGCCGCTTGGCCGCCTCGCCAACCTGCCCTTTCCGGCGACGAAGGATGGGCCGCAGGCCGCAAGCCTGTTCAGGAAATTCAAGGAAACCGGCGACACGGACGCCACCGCCTTGCTGAACCAGGAATTCACCGGCCCGTGGACGGTCGAGCACATCGCGTCCGACTTTGCCCGGCTTGGCGAATGGTCGCGCAACAACCGCTGCCCGGCCATCGTCGATGAATTCGGCGTGCTTGATTTCTGCGTCGATGCGCCAAGCCGCGGCAACTGGGTGCGCGCGGTGCGGCAGGCGGCGGAGGCCAACGGCATAGGCTGGGCCTATTGGGAACTGGATCAGGGTTTCGGCTTCATCAAGGATCGTACCAGCACCGAAGGCTTCGACAGCGCGATGATCGATGCCTTGGTGAAGGGATAGCGGCGATGTCGAGTGCCGTCTCTCATCCAGGCAAGGCCCCCGCCCGCCGCATGCCGCAATCGGGCGCGGAGGCCGCGCTTCACATTGTCGTGGCTCTGCTGCTGATTGGCGCCGCCGTATCGGGCTTTGCCGTTTCGACGGTGTTTGGCGCGGTGGCCAGCCTGGTGCTGACGCTTTGCGTGGCGACAGCGCTGCCCGCCGCCATGCCGGTGGTGATCGTCTGCGCCTTCCTGTTCCAGAACATGATCGTCGCCTGGTTCACGCCCTACATTCCCGACAACAACGCGTTCGACGCGCTGCGCGGCGCTAATTTCGTGGTGTTGATGACCGCCTATGCCGCATTCCTGGCCGCGTCCTTGCAGGTGCGGTTGCGGGCGGTGACACAGGCCCGGCCCTGGCTTTTATGGGGCATCGCGCTGGCCGGCATCATCACCTTCTACATGCTGCTTGGCGCGGTGCGTGGCGGGCCGAAGGATTCCATCATCTATTTCCGCAACACGATCACGCCGCTCGCCTGCTTCCATATCGGCATCGTTGCCGCCAGCCTCTACCGCATCGACCTGCGCAAAAGCCTGTTGTGGCTGGGCGCCAGCGCCATCGTCTATGGCTATTGCGAGCTGATCTTCACCATGGATTTCCTCGGCCTGTTCAATGGTGATCTCTACATCCAGCGCGCGATCCGCCGCCAGATCGAAACCGGTGTCTGGGAAAAAGCGTTGCAGCAGACCGGCTTCGTGCTGCGCGGGTTGCAGGACGTGATGACGACCACCTTCTTCAACACGCCTTTGTTCGCCGACCTGTTCCCGCCGGTGTTCCGCATCGGCGGCCCTAATTTCCACCCGATCTCCTATGCCTATGCGCTGGGCATCCTTTCGGTCTGGCTGCTGTTCAAGGGGCGCTGGCTGTTGCCGCTGGCGGCCTTGCCGCTGCTGTTGGTCATCGGCTCAAAGGGCGCGATGTTCATGGTGGTGGTGGCGCTGGCCGTGCGGCTTCTGCAAGGCCCGCTCGGCATGCGGCTGACCCTGCTTGGCGTGCTCGCCGTCGCGGCGGCATGGATCATCGCCGCCATCGGCTACGGCGCGACCCATGGCGACTATCATGTGCTGGGCCTGATCGCCGGCCTGCGCGGTTTTCTCGGCAATCCGCTGGGGCAGGGGCTTGGCATCGGTGGCAATCTGTCGAGCACCAGCTTCAACCTCGACTGGGACCGCGCGCAGGCGCAAGGCGTCGCTTCGGTTCCGGTTGAAAGCGCGGTCGGCGTCATGCTCTACCAGATGGGCGTCGGCAGCATCGTGTTCTTCGGCTTCCTCGCTGCCCTTGTCGCCAGCGCTAGGCGGCTTCTTTTGAAAACCGGCAATGCTGAATTCCTGTTCGCCTTCGTTGCCATCGTCACCATTTCCACCAACGCCGTCCTACAGGAAGAAGCGTTCTATTCGCCGCTGGCGCTCGGCTTTTGCCTGCTGCTGGTCGGCACGGCGTTCGGAACGTATTGGCGCGAGGAAAGCCTGGTTGCGCGGTCGGCCGCAGCTTCCCGCACCATACCGCAAGGGCATGCAGCTTTGCGCGCCGGATCGGCGAAGGGCGTTCGGCCATAGGCCGATCGATCGACGGCTATTGTCGGTCGTGTGAGCGCCCGAACCCTGGCGAAGGGCCGGCAGGACAGCCTTAATCCGCCTGTTCGATCACATCCCGGCGCTGTTGCCACGTACCGGCGGTCTGCGGCTTGACGAACAGGCTGGTGACCTTGGGCACGTCGGCTTTCAGTCTGGCCTCCAGCCGTTCGACGCAGGCTTCGATCTCCGGCGCAGCGAGATGGTCCTCGAATTCGACGCTGACGCCGGCCACGATCTGATCCGGTCCGAGATGAACGGTGAGAACGCCATTGGCTCGTTGCACAGCCGGGTCTTGCTGAACGATTTCCAGTATTTTCTGTTGCGTGGCCGGTGAAGCGGGTTCGCCCATCAGCAGGCTCTTGCTCTCGCGCGCCAGGAAGATCGCGGTTGAACCGAGGATCACCGCGATGCCGAGCGAGGCAACCCCATCCAGTTCCGGCATGTTCAGCATTTGAGCGGCGAATATGCCGGCGAAGGCGACGGCGAGGCCGAGCAGGGCAGCGCTGTCTTCGAACAGGATGGTATAGACGCTGGGGTCCTTGCTTACCCGCACGGCCTTGAACCAGCCAAGCCTGCCCTTGGCCTGGCGGAATTCCTTGAGCGCGATCCACCACGAACTGCCTTCGAACAGGACGGAAAGGCCGAGCACGATATAATTCACCTTGGCGTTGACGACAGGTTCCGGCGCAATGATGTGGACGATGCCTTCGTAGAATGAAACGCCCGCGCCGAGCGCGAAGACAAGGAGGGCGACGATGAAGCTCCAGAAATAAAGCTCGCGCCCATGGCCAAGCGGATGGGTGCGGTCGGCGGGCCGCGAGGCGCGGTGCAAACCGTAAAGCAAAAGGCCGCCATTTCCCGTATCGACCAGCGAATGGACACCCTCCGAAAGCATGGCGGAACTGCCGGTGAAAAAGGCGGCGGCGAACTTGGTGATCGCGATCGCCATATTGCCAGCAAGGGCGGCATAGATGACCGTCCTGGAACTGTTGTGCGCCGCCATCACATCCCCTTCATGAGTTAGCCCCCGCAACATAGCGTCTCAACCGCCGAAGCCCAGCCCTCGTTGCCGGAAGGGCCTTGCGAATGCCCCAAACTCTTGGTTCACTCAGCTTGAAATCAAACGCAGGAGCGAATCATGGCCAAGGGTGCGATGAAGGCGGGCAAGGAAGCCCGAAAGCCGAAGAAGGATGCCAAGAAACTCGTGCCGGCGGCACCGGCTCTGAAGGCACCGCCGGTGAAGGCGACACGGCTGAAGGAAAAATAACCGTGGCCGGCCGTTATCGGCCGGCGGATCGGGCTGGGCCGGTCTTTCTCCGGGCATTTGCCTGAAGTACGAACGAATATTGGCGGGGCCGGCATCGTTGCCCGCCAGATGCAGCATTGCCCGCATGGACGACCTTGCGGTTCAAAAAAACGAGCCGGGACGGCCCGCTGATCGAGGGAGCGCCCCATGGCGTGGACAATATTGTTTTTTGCCGGCTTGTTTGAGGTGGGTTGGGCGATAGGCCTGAAATACACGGAAGGCTTTTCCCGGCCACTGCCCACCATTTTGACGGTTGTGTCGATGATCGTCAGCCTGGCCCTGCTCGGGCTGGCGCTGAAGACGCTTCCGGTCGGTACCGCCTATGCGGTCTGGACGGGGATCGGCACGGTCGGCACCGCGCTCCTCGGCGTCTGGTTGCTGGGCGAGCCTGCCACCGCAATAAGGCTTGCCTGCATCGCGCTGATCGTCTGCGGCATAGCCGGGCTGAAACTCGCCGCGTAGAGCGCGTCGTCGGGCCGGAAGCATTCCGAACGTAAAAATGAAACGACCGGAATTACCTGAGGCAATTCCGGTCGTTTTTATTTGATGGCTGCACCGGGCCAGAATCAACGGATAGCGTCGCCGGTCGCTGAATCAATGGATGCTTGCCGTCGCGCTGATCAACGGTCCAGCCGCGATGCGTTCTGCTTTGTGCATCGACCGGGAAAGCAGCGACAGCCTGTCCCGGAATGCCTTAACGCGCGGAGAAACCCGGAGGCGTGCGGCCGGTGCGCTGCTTGCGTGCCGCATAGCGCGCATCACGCTTTGCCTTGCGCTCGGCCTCGTCGGCCAGCAGGCGGGCGATGCGCTCGGTTTCCTCGGCGTCGCGAAGTTTTGCTTCCGCCTGGGCTGCCTCTTCGGCGGCGATCCGCGCCGCTTCGGCGGCGGCTTCGCGCTCGGCCTTGTCAGCCGCCTCGCGGGCCAGTCTTTCCTGCTTCAGCGTTGCCTTCTCGGCTTCGCGCTTTTCGCGCGCCTCGAGGATGGCCTTGCGTTCGGCCTGCCGCGCCAGCACTGCTGGATCATCTGCCGCCGGCTTTGCCTTGAAGCGCTCCAGCAGCGCCTTCTTTGCCTCGTTTGCGGCATTGCGCCGCTCGAAAACGTCTTTTTCCCTATAGATAGCCAAGTCCACTTCCCTGAAGTCAATTCGCGAGGCTTACATACGCGCGAAGCCCGAGAATTCAAGCGCCAAATCGGCATAACTGATATGAAATTCCAGCCTGTTGCCGCAAAAAGACACTGGTATCGGTGCAGGTTGCCCAATATGCGGCGCCCTTTGGCGTCAGCGCGGTGGCAAACGGCGACAAGCCGCCCGGCGTCTTCCTCCGCTGCGCGGCATCAATCGTCGCCTTCGACAACCCTGAGGCGAAGCTGTCCCGTCTTTGAATCGGCAACGCGCCTGGCCTGGCCCTCGCCGTCCGCCGTCCCGGCTTGCCCGCCCGCATCCTGTCCCGGCGCGCGAAGTTCCAGCGCCTCGATCTTCTGGCCGCGCTTGGTAACTTTCGACGTCGATACCAGAATGTCTTCTATATCCTTGGCCGACTGGCCGAAATGCGTCTGCAACTTGCGCACGCGCTCGTCGACGCGCGCCACGTCCTCCATCAGCCGCACGACCTCGCCCTGGATGAGATGGGCCTGTTCGCGCATGCGCGCATCCTTGAGGATGGCCTGGATGACCTGGATCGACAGCATCAGCAGCGACGGCGAGACGATGACGATGCGCGCCCGGTGCGCCTTGTGGACGGTACCCTCGAAATTCTCATGGATTTCGGCAAACACCGATTCCGAAGGCACGAACATGAAGGCCGTGTCCTGCGTTTCGCCCTGGATCAGGTATTTCTCCGAAATCGCGCGCACATGCACCTCGATGTCGCGGCGAAACGCCTGTGCGGCGACCTTTTGCAATTCGGGGCTTTCGGCCGCCCGTATGGCGTTCCAGGCTTCCAGCGGAAACTTGGCGTCGATCGCCAGCGAAGGCGCGCCATTCGGCATCTTCACAAGGCAGTCGGGCCGGCTGCCGTTCGACAGTGTTGCCTGGAATTCATAGGAACCCATCGGCAGGCCGTCGGCGACGATGGCTTCCATGCGCGATTGCCCGAACGCGCCGCGCGTCTGCTTGTTGGAAAGGATCGCCTGCAATTGCACCACCTGCCCGGCGAGCGACTGGATATTGCCTTGCGCGGTATCGATGATGGCCAGCCGCTCCTGTAGCTTGGACAGGCTTTCATGGGTGGATTTCGTCTGCTCGGTCATCGTCTGGCCCAGCCGGCCGGTCATGGCGTCGAGCCGCTGGCCGATGGATTGGGTGAGTTCGGCCTGCCGCGCGCCGAACACCTCGGCGATCGCGCCCATGCGGCCCTGCATCTCGGCCTGGCTTTGTAAAATGCCGGCCATGCGCGCCTCCGCCTCGCGGGCGTGGTCGGCTGCCTCGGCCGCGGCCATCGCGCGGGCGTGCGACGAGCGCCACAGCGCAACGGCCAGCCAGGCGAGCGCCAGCAACAAAAGGATCGCGCCGAACGACAGCGCCTGGCCCAGCGTGATTGTCGTCGCGCCAAGCCGGATGATCGGCTCCGAAATGGTAATGCCTGTCTCATTCATGCGACTACCTTAGCCGATTCGGCCCGCTTCACCAGATCAAAACGTGAACAATCCCCGGTGGTGGCGGTTGACGGGTTTTGTCTGAGGTCTTAGGTGAGGCGAATGTCGATCAAGCCGCTCATCATTCTTCCCGACCCGCTTCTGCGCCAGCTGTCGAAACCGCTTGAGCGGGTCGATGCGCAGGTGGCCAGGCTGGCCGACGACATGCTGGAAACCATGTATGATGCGCCCGGCATCGGGCTGGCCGCAATCCAGATAGGCGAGCCGCTGCGCATGTTGGTCGTCGACCTCGCCAAGGAGGACGAGGCGCCGGCGCCGCATGTCTTCATCAATCCCGAAATCCTCCAGCGCTCGGACGAGCGCTCGGTCTACGAGGAGGGTTGCCTGTCGATCCCGGATTATTACGCCGAGGTCGAGCGTCCGGCATCGGTGCGCGTGAAATATCTCGACCGCGACGGCAACAGCCAGGAGATCGAGGCCGAGGGCCTGATGGCGACCTGCCTGCAACATGAGATCGACCATCTCGACGGCGTCCTGTTCGTCGACCACATCTCCAAGCTGAAGCGCGACATCGTCGTGCGGAAGTTCAAGAAGCTTGCCAAGGACAGGGCGCCGGGCAAGCTGGTCGGATAGGAGCGCAAATGCCGCTTCGCCTCGTTTTCATGGGTACGCCGGATTTTTCCGTGCCGACGCTGCGCGCGCTGGCAGGCGCCGGCCACGATATAGCCGCCGTCTATACGCAGCCGCCGCGCGCCGGCGGCCGGCGCGGGCTGGAATTGACGCCGTCGCCCGTGCAGGGCGAGGCGGAGCGCCTGGGCGTCGAGGTCCGCGCGCCGGCGTCGTTGAAAGGCGAGGCCGAACAGCAGGCGTTCCGCGCCCTGGGGGCGGATGTCGCGGTCGTCATTGCCTATGGGCTGCTGTTGCCGCAAGCCATTCTCGATGCGCCGCGCCTTGCCTGCCTCAACGGCCACGCCTCGCTTTTGCCGCGCTGGCGCGGGGCCGCCCCCATCCAGCGCGCCATCATGGCGGGCGACGCCGAGACCGGCATGATGGTGATGAAGATGGAAGCGGGGCTGGACACCGGCCCGGTTGCCTTGGTGGACAAGGTGGCGATAGCCGCCGACATGACCGCCGGCGAACTGCACGACCGGTTGATGGATGCCGGCGCGAGGCTGATGGTCGAGGCGGTGGCGGCGCTGGAAGCGGGCCGGCTCGCCTTCTCGCCGCAGGCGGCTGAAGGGGTGACCTACGCCCAAAAAATCGATAAGTCGGAAACCCGCGTCGACTGGACCCTTTCGGCAACCGAGGTGCATAACCATATTCGCGGCCTGTCGCCGTTTCCCGGCGCCTGGTGCGAAGTGGAAATCGGCGGACGCCGGGAGCGGCTGAAATTGCTGCGCTCTGCCATGGCCGAGGGCCTTGGCGAACCGGGAGGCATTTTGGACGACCGGCTGACGGTGGCCTGCGGGGCAGGCGCGGTCAGGCTGGTCGAAGTGCAACGGGCGGGCGGCAAGCCCGTCGCCGCGTCGGAGTTTCTGCGCGGCACACGGTTGGAAAAAGGAATGAAATTATCATGAGCATGATGTCGATACGGGCGGCCACGCCGCGCGACCGCGACGCAATCCGGCTCGTCGAAGAACATGCGTTCGGCCAGCAGGCGGAAGCCGGGCTGGTCGACGCCTTGATCGAGGGCGGCGACGCCATCGTCGAACTGGTGGCGGTGGAAGACGGGCAGGTCGTCGGCCATATTCTGTTTTCGCGCCTTTACGTGCAGCAAGGCGGCCGGAAATATCCAGCCGTGGCGCTGGCGCCGCTGGCGGTGGAACATTCGTTCCATGGCACCGGCATTGGCGGCGCGCTCATCCGCGAGGCGCATATCCGGCTGAAGGCCGCCGGCGAGACACTTTCTATCGTGCTTGGCGACCCGGCCTATTACGGCCGCTTCGGCTACAGCCACGAACGGGCCGAAAAATTCGAAAGCGCCTATCAGGGCGAGGCGCTGCAAGCTTTGTCGTGGGGCGAGGCGCCGCAAGCCGGCCTGCTCGTCTATGCTTCGGCCTTCGAAGCGCTCGCCGCCTGACCGCGTTGCCGGGGCATGGCGCGTTTTCGTCTCGATATAGAATATGACGGCGGCGCCTATGCCGGCTGGCAACGCCAGGCCGACCAGCCTTCCGTGCAGCAGGCGATAGAACAGGCGATCGCCAGGTTCTCGGGCGACGCCGTCTCGCTGCGCGGCGCCGGCCGCACCGATGCCGGCGTCCATGCATCGGGTCAGGTCGCCCATGCTGATCTGACGAAGGATTGGACGGGCGACAAGGTGCGCGATGCCGTCAACGCGCATCTGCAAATGGCGGGCGAGCGGGTGTCGATCCTCAAGGCGACACCCGTGGCGGATGATTTCGACGCGCGCTTTTCAGCACTTGGCCGGCACTATCTCTACCGCATCGTCAACCGGCGCTCGCCGCCGGCGCTCGAAATGGGCAAGGTCTGGTGGGTGCCGAAGCCGCTCGACGCGCAGGCCATGCACGAGGCCGCCAAAGTGCTGCTCGGCCGGCACGATTTCACCACCTTCCGCTCCACCCAGTGCCAGGCCAACAGCCCGGTGCGGACGCTGGCCCGCCTCGATGTCACCCGCGAGGGCGACGTAATCGAGATACGCGCCTCGGCCCGCTCGTTCCTGCACAACCAGGTGCGCTCGATCACCGGTTCGCTGAAGCGTGTCGGCGACGGCGGCTGGACGGCGGACGACCTGAAGGCCGCGCTGGAGGCGCGCGACCGCGCCGCCTGCGGGCAGGTCGCGCCGCCGGACGGGCTTTATCTGACCAAGGTGGATTATCCCGAAGCGGAATGATCCGGCCCGCTTGGAGCATTTCCAGCAAAGTGTGAAACGGTTTTGCGTCCGAAAATGCGGCCAGAGATAGAGCGGTTTTACCGATTCGGTAAAAACCAGAACGGCTCTAGCCCGGAAAACTGATGCCGAGCAGCGCCTGTAGCGCAAACAATACCAGCAGCGAGACGACGAACATGCCGGCGAAAACGGCGGTGCCGACTGCCGCGCCCTTGCCGATCGCCGCGTTGGTCATGCGCCAGGTGAGTACCATCGACAGCAGGAAGCAGAAGAACGAGAAAAAGTTCGCTATTGAATCCGGATCGGGCATGACGAGGCGGATAAGGGCCGGCGGCAGCATCAGCCAGGCGACGATGGCGGAAGCCCAGTTGCTGGCCACCACATAGGCGACGAAGCGCCCGCCAATGCCGGCATGGGGCGCGACGAAGGCGAGGCCGACCAGCGGCAGTACCCATGCGCCGAGATCGACCGCCGCCAGCCGAAGCAGCGTGTCGAAGCGCCCGGCGAAAGCGGCCGGGTCGGCGACCTCGTTGACGACGCTGACCCAGCCGACAATGAGCGCCGGCAAAGCGACGACAATGGCAAAGAAGGAATTCCAGAACCCGTCGGCGGAAAGGTCGAGCAGACGAAGCCCGTCGGCCTTGCCCAGCATCAACTTCCATGCACCGGCGAGCGAAGCCTGTGTTTCGTCCGCCGACAGCAGCATCGAACCGTTCCCTCAGCCCTTCTCGAACCAGTCTTCGATGAACCGCCCGTAGATTTGGGTCAGCTTTTCGAGATCGGCAAGGGCAACCCTTTCATCGACCATATGCATGGTCTGGCCGACCAGGCCGAACTCGACGACCGGGCAATAATCCTTGATGAAGCGCGCATCCGAGGTGCCGCCGGAAGTGGAAAGCGCCGGTTCCTTGCCGATCACCGCGCCGATTGAGCCGCTCAGCGTCTCGATCAGCCTGTCGTCGCGGGTCAGGAAGACGTGGCTTGGCCGGTCGCGCCAGACCAGTTCGTAATCGACCGGCTCCTTGCGGCCGGCGCGGTATTTCCTGCGGCGCGCTGCCTGGTCGAGGCGGTTGTGGATTTCCGCCTGCATCGTCTCGGCGCTCCATGTGTCGTTGAAGCGGATGTTGAAGGTGGCCGTCGCCTTGGCCGGAATGACATTGGTGGCCGGATTGCCGACGTCGATGGAGGTAACCTCCAGATTGGTCGGCTGGAAATCCTTCGTGCCCTTGTCGAAGGCCGGCGCAAGCAGCGCGTCGACCAGGCTCATCAGGCCGCGTACCGGGTTGTCGGCCAGTTGCGGATAGGCGACATGGCCCTGGCGGCCATTGACGGTGACGGTGCCCGACAGCGATCCGCGCCGGCCGATCTTGATGGCGTCGCCAAGCGCATCCGGGTTGGTCGGCTCGCCGACGATGGCTGCATCCCACGTCTCGCCCTTGGCGGCCGCCCAGTCGAGCAGCTTGGTCGTGCCGTTGATGGCCGGGCCTTCCTCGTCGCCGGTAATCAGCAGCGAGATCGAGCCTTTCGGTCCGCCGTGCTTTTCGACATGGCGGGCAACGGCTGCGATGAAACAGGCGATGCCGCCCTTCATGTCGACGGCGCCGCGGCCATACATTTCACCATTGGCGATTGCGGCGGAAAAGGGTGGATGCGTCCACGCCGCCTCGTCGCCTGTCGGCACCACGTCGGTGTGGCCGGCGAACATCAAATGCGGTCCGTTGCCGGAGCGGCGCGCGTAGAGGTTTTCGATGGTTGGCGTGCCGTCATCCGAAAAGCTCGGACGCTCGACGGCGAAGCCGAGCGGCTCCAGCATCTGCTGCAAAGCCGCCAGCGCGCCACCCTCGGCCGGCGTGACGGAAGGGCAGCGGATCAGGATGGCGAGGTTCTCGGCGGGGTCGGTGGGCAGGGTCATGGCGTCAGCGATAATCGAAAGGCCGCTTCCTGTCACCAGCGTAGCTTTGGACCAATTGCGCCATCCCGCCGTCATTTCGGGCATCGGTTGAAAACGCTCCCGTCCGGCATCCTACCGGACGATGCGCACATGCGCCCGGTAGCGTCCCTTGCCGGTGCGCTTGGCTTCGTACAGCGCGTTGTCGGAACAGGACAGCAGAACTTCCGGGTCGCTGCCGTCGCTTGGCGCAAAGGCGCTGCCGATGCTCAGGCCGATCCGGACCGAAGTGGCGACGCCGAGGTCGAACGGTTCCGAGATATCGTCGATGGAGCGCTTTGCCAGATAGGTCGCCTCGATTTCGGAGGTGTTGGGCAGCAGGATGACGAA